>JACPDC010000397.1 GCA_016184235.1 Deltaproteobacteria bacterium
CGCGCCGTACACCACATGCTCGCACTGGATCACCAAAGATCCCGACACCGGCATCCAAAACCTGGGCAACTATCGCGGCCAGCTCAAGGCGCGGACGCGTATCGGCGTCTTCCCGTCCGGCCTCGGGCAGGATATCTATCTGCACTGGAAGAAGGCGCAGGCGAAGGGCCAGCCTCTGCCCGCCGCGCTGGTCATCGGCGCCCCGCCGGTCGTCTCCTACACCTCGGTGCAGAAAGTCGCGTACGGAGTGGATGAAGTCGCGGTCGCCGGCGGATTGGCCGGGGAGCCGATTCGCGTGGTGAAATGCAAGACCGTGGATCTAGTCGTCCCCGCGGAGGCGGAGATCGTGATCGAAGGCCATTTCAACACGGAGTGGGTCGAGCCCGAAGGGCCGTTCGGCGAGTCCCACGGCTACATGCATCCGCGGCAGTACAATCCCTTCATGGAGGTGAGCGCGGTCACGCACCGCAAGGACGCGATCTATGTCTCGTGGCTGAGCCAGCTCACGCCGAGCGAGTCATCGATGATTCGCAAGATCGGTTACGACCGCTTGATGCTGGTTCACCTGCGCGACGAATGCCGCATCCAAAGCGTCCTGCGCGTCGAAATGCACGAGCCGCTCACGAATACCTACAAGCTGGTCATCATTCAGATGCGCCGGCCGAACGAGGCGGAGGTCTGGCGCGCCCTGCACGCGGCCTGCTCCTTCCATCCGGGGGTCGGCAAGATCGTGGTGGCGGTGGACGAGGACATCGACCCGTCGAACGAGGCGGCGGTGTTTTGGGCCATGTGCTACCGCATGAAGCCGCACCGCGATGTCCACATCGTGCCCGGCATGGAGAAGGGCCACGCCCCGCCGTTTCTCTACAAGGACGAGGCGCGCGGCACCGACGTCGTCTCCTACCATCTCCCGGCGGACGAGTCCGCGATGCTGTGCAACGCGATTCAGAAGGAGCCCTTTCCCCCGGTGGCGCTGCCCAAGCGCGAATATATGGAGCATGCGCGCGAGCTTTGGGAGGAGCTGGGCCTGCCGAAGCTCAACCCGCAGATGCCCTGGTACGGCTACTCGCTGGGGCAGTGGGACGACGAGCTGGACGAAGAGGCGCGCCTGGCGGTCGAAGGGCGCCACTATGAGACGGGAGAAAAGCTGGCGGCGCGCAGGATCAAGGCTCAGTAAGTATCGAACATGCGCTGGATCTCGTCGGCGTTGCTTGTCAACAAGACCCGGGCCTTCCAGGGCTGGAGGTTGTCGCCCGCCACGAAGCCGCGCCTGGCCAGGCCGGGGCTGCGCACGACGCGCCCGGAGGCCACGCGGCTGCACAGGCACATGATCACGCCCTTTTCCTTGTAGACCCGATCGAAGGCCTCATCTTCCTTCGGCGTCGGCCGCCCGGCGCCGGTTGCCGCGCTCACGATTCCCATAGCGCCGGCCGCCGCCGCGGCTTCGATCATCTTGCCGTCCGCGCCGACGTAAGAGACGACGACGTCGACGCGCGGCAGCGAGTCCAGTTTGCGCACGTCGAACTCCGTGTTGATGGTGTGCTTCTTTGCTGTCTGATGATAAAAAATCACCTTTCCATCCGCATCCGCGTAGCCGAGCGGACCGAGGTCCCGGGACCGAAAGGCCTCGACCCGGTAGGTGGCGTTTTTGGTCACGTCGCGGCCGCTGTGAATCGTATCGTTCATGACGAGAAGGCAGCCGCGGCCTCTCGAGTCGGGGTCGGCCGCGACTTTCACCGCGTTGATGAGATTGAGATAGCCGTCGGCGCTGATCGCCGAAGAGGGACGCATGGAGCCGACCACGACGACCGGTCTATCCGTTTTGAGCGTCAGGTTGAGAAAGTAGGCGCTCTCCTCGATGGTATTGGTTCCGTGGGTGATGACGACGCCGTCCGCCTTATTGCCGTCGAAGATCGCGTGGATCGTGCGCACGAGATCGAGCCAGTCCTTGTCCACCAGGGCATGGCTGGGGAGGCGTCGAAAAGGGACCTCCTCGATCTTGGCTATGGAATTCAATTCCGGGAGCTGCGCCAGCAGTTCCCCGGTGTTCAGCCGCTTCCCGGCCTCAATGTACCAGGCGAGGTCCAGCCGGTCCTTGCCGACCGAATCGATGGTCCCTCCGGTGATGATCAACGCGACGCGCGGTAACTCGCTCATTTTGGTTTAATCCTTTCTGTATGGATTCGCAGCCTGCCGGCCAAATAGGCTTTGACTTTTTTACTATCTCAAGGCGGCGGAAATGTCCATTGCCGCAGGCGGGAAGCGCGGTTATTTCAGTTCCGGCAGGACCTCGCGGGCGAAGCGCTCGATCTGCGCCTGGCGCTCGGGCCAGTGGGGCACCATGAACTGAAGCGCGATGTGCTCGACGCCGGCATCGCGGAACTTCGCCAGCGCCTTGGCGAGCTGGCCGGGATGGCCGCGCAGCCGGTCTTCTTCTTGGGTGACTGACTCTTGGGTGACTTCCAGCGGAAGACAACAGTTCAGACGGATCTCAGCCGGATCTCTTCCATTCTCGGTCGCCCGGCGCCGGACGTTTTCGAACCGTCTCGCCAGCTCGGCCGGGGTGATTCTAACGAAATAGGGGAAC
>JACPDC010000288.1 GCA_016184235.1 Deltaproteobacteria bacterium
CGCGTCCGCGCCTTGAGCTGGCCGCGATAGTTGCCCAGGTTTTGGATGCCGGTGTCGGGATCTTTGGTGATCCAGTGCGAGCATGTGGTGTACGGCGCGTTGTCGAAGCCCGGCGTCGAGATCGGCACCGGAAATTCGTCGAGGCCGAGGCCTTCGCGCTGGAGATCGGCGCCGATGTGGATTTCCTCATGGCACGGAGCCTCTTTCACGACCACCGGCGCAATCGGCTGCAATAGGGCCTGCTTCCACTTTTCGTCCATCTCCTCTACGGTCTCGCAGCCCATTCCGGTAAAATAGATGGCGCGGTTGCCGGCGAGCGCGCCGACAACGACCGGAAACTTGTAGCGCCGCCCCTTGGCATCCGTCACGTTCTCGAACAGCCACGCCTTGCGTTCCGGTTCGGGAATCCCGCCGCGATATTGCCAGCGAACCAGCGGATGCAGCTCGGTATCCTTATTAATAACCCGCTGGATGCGCCGCAGAAGACCGGCGGCCTCCAGCTTCTTAAGATGCTCGCGCACATCGGAATAAGCCATCGTCTTACACTCTCCCCGTGGTTTTGAGATTTAAGTTTTTTGAGTTCGAGGAGTTTAGTCGAATCAAAACTCTATCGACGCATATCCGATAAGCAGCTTCTAGTCAACACGACGGGAGTCGGCGCGGACGCTTCCCCTTTTGCCGCTCTTGTAAGTCCGGTAGCGCATCATTTCCCCGTCGGTCTCGATAGTGATCGCGCCGTCCTGATCGGTGCGGAGAATCTCCGCGCCCGCCTCATGATAGCGGCCGAGAACTTCTTCGCGCGGCAGGCCGAAGGGATTCCGCTGGCCGACGGAGAAAACGGCGAGCTTCGGCTTTACGCGGCCGATAAACTCTTCGGTGCTGGAGGTCAGGCTGCCGTGACGCGGGACTTTGAGAACCGCGCTGGAGAGTTCAGCCCGGCTCTCGGCGATCCTCCTCTCGTCATCCCTCTCGATATCTCCGGCAAAAAGGACACTCAGCCTGCCGAAGGTCAAACGAAGCACCAGAGAAGCCTCGCCGGTTCTGCCCGGCCCCGGGTGGAGAACGCAGAGCTTGACTCCGTCGACGGACCGGCACGGGTCGCTGCTGCTCAACGACACCCTGCTCACTCCGGAACGCTCCGCGGCATCCTCCAGATCCTGGTAGCGGGCGGTGCGGCCTTTGCCGGGACCGGACCAAAGCTCCGACGGGGAGAATTGCTCCAAGACAACCCTCATGCCGCCGTAATGGTCCACCCGCGGGTGAGCCACCGCAAGATAGTCCACGCGCAGAATCTTGCGCGTGCGCAGGAAAGGCGCGACGACCATCTCGCCGGTGTCGAATTCCCCCGTGGCGCTTCCGCCCGCATCGACGAGCAGCACCCTGGAGCCGGGAAATTCGATTACCGCGGCGTCTCCGTGGCCCACGCTGAGATGGGTGATGCGCAGCTCTTTCCGCCCGTACCGCTCCCGCCACCAGTAGGCCCCGTCGGCCGCCAGGCCCAAGACAACCGCCGCGAGCACGATAGCCGAGTAGCGAGTCCGGCGCAGGAGCAAAACGGTGAGGATCAAAAGATAGAGGCCGGCCACCTCGCCGAGATTCGGAACCGGCACGGCGATGTTGGCGAAAGGCAGGCGCGAAAAGAATCTCACCATGGCGAAGGTCAGGGATAGGAGCGGCTCCGCGAGCCAAACCAGAGGAAGCGCCAGCGGCGGCGCCACGAGCGAGAACAAGCCGATCACCAGGCCGAGCGGCACGACAGCGAAGCCGACGAGCGGGACGATGACCGGATTAGCGACAAAGCCGGCCAATGAGAGATGGCCGAAATAGTGGGCGATCAAAGGACCGGTGCCGATCGTCGCTAGGACCGGAACGGCCACGTGCATCCCCGCCTGGCGTGCCCACTGCCTCAGCCGGCTTCGCTCTTGAGGCAGCTCCTCGCGCCGCCGGGGAGGAAACCACTCTCTTACTTTGAGCAGGCCCCAGACGATGAAAAGAACGGCGAGGAAAGAGAGCTGGAACGAGATATCCGTGATGACCCCGGGCCAGACCAGGGCGATCAAGAGAGCGGCCAGCGCCAGGCTCGCGAAAACCTCTTCCTCGCGATCCAGCAGGACCGCCAGCTCATAGACCCCGATCATGATCGCCGAGCGCACGGTCGGCACCGCCGCCCCGGCCAGCGCGGTGTAAAACAGCACCGCCAAAAAAGAAAAGAATGTCGCCACCTTGAGGAGGTTCCAGCGCAGCAGCAAGGCGCTGCTGAAGGAGCAGCCGAAGCGGATGAGCCAGAAAACCGCCAGGCCGAGCATGCCGACATGAAGACCCGAGATCGAGAGAACGTGGTTTACACCGGCGGCGGTAAACTCCGCCCGCGCGGCGCGGGAGATGCCGCCCATGTCGCCGACGACCAGCGCCTTCATCAAGGCGCCGTTATCCCGCGAAAAGTGACGGTCTATAAAGCGCCGAATCTCCCTGCGGAGATATTCCACGGCGCCCCACAGGCCCGCGGATTCCCGGGAGAGCAGCTCTACCCCTTCGTCATTTTCGAGGAAGGCGGTCGCGTAGATCTCGCGCCGGGCCAGATAGGCGGAATAATCGAAGCCTCCGGGATTGGCGCTGTCGCGTGGAACGAGCGGCCGCGCCCACAAGCGGACCCGGTCGCCGTAGCGCCATTCCCGGCGCGCATTCCGGACGCCGACCAGGAGATCGCCTGTGATCTCCTGCGCCCCGGTCGGGTGCCAGATCCGCGCCCCACGCACCACCCAGCGGTTGCGCCCCGGCAGTTTCTCCGGCTCCTGGCGCAGCACCCCTTCCAGATAGATCTGCGAGCTCTCGCTCATCACGGAGCGCAGATGGGTTGGAGGAAATTCGGGATGGAGTATCTGCCGGTGTCTAACGTAACCCAGAGAGAAGCACAGCCCGGCGAGCAGGGCGAGGCAGGCCCAGCGCCTATGGTGGGGCCGGAAAAGAAACAACAACGGCAGGAGAAAAACCGCGAAGGAGAACGTTGGAATAACCCACGATGGCGCAGCGGCAGCCTGGCCGAGAAGCAGAGACAGGGTGGCAATGACCAGCCCGGCAGCCGGATTTTTGATCGTCGGCTCCTTGCGCGCGGCGATGGGATCTTCCGAGGGCATGAAGGCCTTCAGCGCAGCGCGGGCTTGAGCGACTGAAGAATCTCCTGCGCCACTTTCTCGTTCATGGAGGGGATCTTGAGCAGCTCTTCCACGGTCGCCTCCTCGATGCGCTTGACGCTGCCGAAGGCGCGCAGCAGCGCTCGTTTGCGCGCCCCGCCGATGCCCGGGATCCTGTCGAGCGCCGAGTAGAGCGTCTGTCGCGTCCGCAATTTCTTGTGATAGGTGATCGCGAAGCGGTGCGCCTCATCGCGCACCCGCTGCAAGAGGAAGAGGGCGTTGGAGTTGCGTCGCAGAACGACGGGATTGCTCCGGCCCGGCAAAAAGAGCCGCTCCTCGGATCGCTGGATCTCGAAACTGCGCGCCGAGCGCTGCACCCGCATCTTGGCGAGTGCGGCCAGATCCACTCCCTCGATCCCGAGCTCGCGCGTCGCCGCAACGGCCATTCCCAGCTGTCCTTTGCCGCCGTCGACCACCACCAGATCGGGGAGGTCTCCTTCGGCCGCTCCCCGGCTGAAGCGCCGCCGGAGCACTTCGTGCATCATGGCAAAGTCGTCGCCTCCGGAATCCGCGCTTACCGAGCGAATGCGATAATGGCGGTAGCGCTTCTTGTCGGGCTCGCCGTTGAAGAAAGTAACCATGGAGCCCACGGCGTGCGCGCCGTGGATGGTCGAGATGTCAAAGCACTCTATTCTCTGAGGATAATTCTTGAGCCGGAGCTTCCCCTGCAGCTCCAGGAGCATCTTCTCCCGTCTCTTCTCCTGGTCGTGGCGCTCGAAGAAGCTCTGCCGCGCGTTCTCGGCCGCCATATCCAGCAGGTGGCGCTTGTCGCCGCGCTGGGGGCAGAAGATGGAAACGCGCTTCCCCTTCCGTTCGCCGAGGTATTCCTCCCGCACCTCCCGGTCTTCGAGCTCCATGGGGACCAGGATCTCGTCGGGCACGAATCGATCCCCCTGATAAAACTGGGTGAGCAGGGACTCCATGACTTCCGCGTCGGAGAATTCCAGGTCCTCCAGCGCATAGGCCTGATTGCCCGTGAGCTTTCCCTGGCGCACGAAGAGCGCCTGCACCTCGATGAATCCGCCCTCGCGGTACATGCCGAAGATGTCCTGGTCGGCGCCCCAATGCGAGACCATCCGCTGTTTTTCCACGGTGCGCTCCACCGCCTGGATCTGATCCCTGATCTTCGCGGCCGCCTCGAACTCCAGGGCGTCCGCCCGCTCCCGCATCCTCTCCTTGAGCTCTCCCAAAAGCTCCTGCTGCTTGCCCTCGATGAACAGCAGCGCCCGCTGGAGATTCCCCTGGTACTCCTTCGGGTCCACCGGCAGCACGCACGGAGCGACGCAGCGCTTGATCTGGTACTGGAGGCAGGGGCGGGTGCGGTTCTTGAAGTTATGCTCCGTGCAGGTTCGCAGCAGGAAATGCCTTTCGACGATGTCGAGCGTCTCGCGCACGCCGAGGGCCGAGGAATAAGGACCGAAATAGCGGCTGCCGTCCTTGACGATCTTCCGCGTCGCGATGATCCTCGGCCACGGATGCCGGACGTTCACCCTGATGCTGATATAGCTCTTGTCGTCCTTGAGCAGAACGTTGTAACGCGGCCGGTACTGTTTGATGAGGTTATTTTCCAGGATCAGGGCTTCTTTCTCGTTGCCCGTGACCAGCGTCTCGATATCCTCGACGCGGCGCAACAAGAACTGAATCTGCGAGCGCCCGTCGCCGCCGCGGAAGTAAGAGCGCACGCGCGCCCTCAGCTCCTTCGCCTTGCCGACGTAAATCACCTTGCCGCTTCGATCCCGCATCAGATAGACGCCGGGGCGGGACGGCAGGTTATTTATTTTTTCTTCGATAGCAAGCATAAAGAAGCGGTCAGCGCTCAGCTGTCAGCCGGAGAAATTATAGCAAGGAGATTGTCGGCCGTCACTAGCGATTTTGAAGCTGATCGCTGAGAGCTGAAGGCTGCGCTTCCACCTTGACCATCGCAATCCCACGGTGCTAGTCTGGGCCGCCACCAAGGGAGGTACCACCATGCATGTCCTAGCAGGAATCTTCGCGCTCGCAGCGCTGCTATTTTCGGCCGGTCCGGCCGGGGCCCAGGAAAAAGTCCGCGTCGCCTGGGCCGGCGCCAGCCCGGCCAACAGTCCTATCTGGGTGGTGCAGGAAAAGGGCTTCCTGAAAAAGCAGGGACTGGACGCCGAGGTGATCAGCATCACGGCAAGTCCTATCGCCCTCCAAGCCATGCTGGCCGGGGAATTGGACGTCATCGTTACTTCAGTCACGACCCTGGTGAGCTCCCGGCTGGCCGGCGCCGACATCGTGATGATCCTGGGCATGGTTCCGACCTTCGTGGACCACATCATCACCCTGCCATCGATCACCAGGGTAGAGCATCTCAAGGGAAAGACCGGGGGCGTCAACCGCATCGGGAGCACCTCGGATCTTGGTCTTCGACTGGCGCTCAGAAAACTCGGGGTGGATCCGGAGAAGGAAGCCAAGATCATCACTTCCGGCGGCAATCCTGAGAGATTCGCCGCGCTCTCCAAAGGGGTGGTGCAGTTCACCATCATGCCGGAGCCTTTCGTGCGCGAGGCCGAGAAGCTGGGATTCAAAGATTTCCTCGACATCGGCTCGCTCAAGATCCCCTTCTGGTGGAACGCGGTCCTGACCCGCGAGTCGATCATCAAGGCGAAACGGCCGGCCGTTCTCAAGTTCGCCAGGGCGATGACGGAGGCGCTCCACTTCCTCAAGACCGAGAAGGAGGCGTCGAAGCAGATCTTCAGCAAGAATCTAAGAATCACCGACCCCGAAAGCCTCGAGCGGGCCTACCGCGCCTACAGCGTGGTCTTCCCCGAAGCCCCTTATCCGACTCCGGAAGGGGTCAAGACCATGCTCGACGACCTGGCGCCGCGCAACCCCAAGGCGGCCGCCGCAGATCCGAAGAGCTTCGTGGACATGAGCCTGGTGCAGCAGCTGGAAAAGGAAGGGTTTATCAAGCAGCTCTACAGGAAGTAAACTGAAGTCGTTCAAATCATTTAAGCCGTTCGAACCGTTCAAGCCGTTTAACGTTCTGAACTTTTTGAACGAGTTGAACCTTTTGAACGTTATTTCGCGATTGACTGGACTGCTCGCAAAAAGGATCTACCGTTGAAACAGGCAGATTTGTTACAGCTCAAGCGAGATTTCGTCGCGGCCCTGAGAATCATCAACCGCCGGGGCTTGAGCGACGCCTTCGCCCATCTGAGCGCCCGGCTCGACGGCGGCGAGAAAATGCTCTTCATGCCGCGCAGGAGCCCCGCTCTGGTGCAGGCTAAAGAGCTCTTTATCGTCGGCTTCGATAAAGAAGTCCCGCAATCGTCGGTGCATCAGGCCATCTACAGGCTGCGCCCCGACGTCCGCGCCGTGATGCACTTTCACTCGCCTCAGGCCATCCTCTTGAGCGTCACCGGCCGGACCGTCCGTCCCATGCATAATTACAGCGCGATTTTCTTCGAGGGGGTGCCGCTGTTCGACAAACCGGGCCAGACCGAGACGCCGGAGAAGGC
>JACPDC010000289.1 GCA_016184235.1 Deltaproteobacteria bacterium
CTGGTTTTGAGAAAGCCCTGCTCCTGCATGAGCTGCTCGCAGTACAGCGCCCAGCCCTCGTAAAAGACCGAGGACTCATTCATGAGTCGCGGCAGCGTGGCGGCCTGGGGGATCGAGTTGGCGATGGTGAACTGAAGGTGGTGGCCGGGATAGCTTTCGTGCACCGAGGTATTCTCCAGCCCGGTCCAGTTGTGCTCTTTGAGGAGCTCATCCTCCGTGACCGGCGTGACGTAGTAGTAGCCTGTCTGCTCGGGATCCTTGGGCGAGGGCGATAAATAGGCGGCGAAGGGGATCTCGTGGCGCTGGAATTCCGGCGTGGGGACGACGCGGAGGACTTCGCGCGCGGGAAACGAGACCAGCTCTTTTTCGCTGACGAATCGGCGCGCCGCCTCCATTGCCTTCTGGTATGCCGGCAACAAGGCCTCCGCGCTGGGATGATCCTGCTGGATCCTCAAGGCCGCCTCCTCGATGCTCTTTCCGGGGGCGATCTCCTCGGTAAGCGCTGCCAGCTCCTTCTTGGTCTCGTCGAACAGGCTCTCCCCTAGGGCGAGCAGGCCTTGGGCATCATGGTTCAGGAAGTGGCGCTTCTTTAACAACAGGTGATAATGCTCCTCTCCGACAGCGTAACGACCGCGGCTTCTGGCGAGCAGATCGCGTCCGAGAAACCCCAGGAAGTCTTGGACCGCCGCCTTGGTTTTCTCGATCGCCTGGCGCAGGAGCGCCGGCTCCTTCAGGGCCTGTTGAACCCTGGGATGGTTCGGCAGATTGTCCAGGAATTCATTTCCCCCTTTGGCGGCTTCGATCGCCATCTCCGTCCAGAGGCGCGGCGGGTTCGCTTCAGCGCGGCTCAGGTTCTCGATCCCCTGCCGGAGCGCCGCCGGGGATCGTTCGAGCCGGCTGATCAGGTTGCCGATGAGGTCATTCGTCGGGCGGACGGTAAGGATGTAAATGTGCTGGATGGGAAGAGAGAGCTCGGGCCATTTGAGGCGGTAGTCTTCCTTGCGGAACTCGTAATTCTCGATGGTGAGACGCCCTTCCAGCAGGGCGTAGTCGATGGTCTCGTCTTTGGTCAGCCCCTTGACTGAAATCTGTCGGAGGCGCTTCAAAGACTCTTCGACGAAGACCTTCTCCTCCCGGTAGGCCTCATCGCCGTAATCGTTCAGCAGGTGATCGTAGCCGGGGATGCCGTAGTTGATCGCCTCGGTAGGGTGAAGCTCGAAATATCTTTTGAAAAACTCAGCGCAGAAGTCGGCGAAGGAAGACATCGGCTTCCCTTATCATGATCGGAGACTCTCTGCAATTTTAGGCGTTAGTCGAGGAGAGCCGCCGCATAGGGGACGGCCAGCCGACGAGGTCCCAGGGCGACCAACTCGCGCCCGCCGTAAAGCACCAAGGAAAAACGAATCCTCTTGCCGAGAGCCTGCTCGCAAGCTTCGATGCCGGCGAGGTCGCGGTGTTCCACGTGCCGTGCCGCTTTGACTTCGATCGCTATGAGTTCCTCACCCCGGGCCAGCAGAAAGTCCACCTCCTGTCCGGAATGGGTACGCCAAAAGTAAAGGCGAAAGTCTTCGCTCTGTGCGGCGATCCACTTCGCCAACTCGTTGGCGACCCAGGTTTCCAGCATAGGTCCTAAACGTCCCTGGCGCGCCAGCGCGTTCCAGTCCGACGCGCCGCTCAGGTAGCAGGCGAGACCTGTGTCGGTGAAGTAAAGCTTGGGCGTCTTCACGAGGCGCAGCCCGACGTTCGTGGTGTAGGCCGGAACCAGAGAAATCTGGTAGGTGAGGGCGAGCAGGTCTAGGTAGCGCCGGACCGTCATATGCGGCCGTCCCAACTCGCCGGAGAGATTAGCCACATTTAGGATTTGTCCGGAGCGGACGGCGGTTAAGACCAGCAGCCGGCCAAAGTCCGTGAGGTGCTCGATATTTGCGAGGTCTCTGAGATCTCGCTCCAAGTACGTTTGCCGATAGCTGTCGAACCATCGCCGGCGGCTTGCCGGCGCGCGCGCGAGACTGGCCGGCGGGTATCCGCCTCGAAGGATGGGGTCATCAGGTTTGCCGAGCCTGTAAGAAGGAACTGGCCACTCTTCCGATCACGGTCTACCCTGCGCTTGATGGCCCGGAGAAGATCGGGCGCGCGCTGGATCTCATCAATGATCAGCGGGACCGGGTTCGCGGCGAGGAATCCTTCCGGATCGGTCAGGGCGGCGTCAAGAACGGTCCTGTTATCGAGCGTCAAGTAGGTGGCGGGCCATTTTGTAGTGATGAGCGCTTGGACCAGTGTGGACTTGCCTACCTGTCGGGCTCCCGTGATGAGGACAACAGGGAAGTCAGCCAGCGATTCTAAGACCAAACTCTGGAGGTGGCGGCGAAGCATGGTAGAAATTCTACCACTTACTGGTAAAATATCAACCACTCGGGAGACCGGTTTGCCTTAGGCTCCTCGGACTGATCACGTGGGGCCTGTTTCAAATGGATTATTTCACTTTTGCGGTTCCAGGTCAGCGTGGTGGATTCGAAAGGCAAGTAGTAAAAGCCCGACAAGGCTTCCACCTCGACTCCGTAGTTGATCGCCTCGGTAGGGTGAAGCTCGAAATATCTTTTGAAAAACTCGCCGCAGAAGTCGGCGAAGCCCCCCTCGCTCCTGGAGGCGGAACGCCGGGGGCGGATCGAAAGATCGATGCACCAGACGTGGAGGTTCAAGCGTACCAACGGTACAGCGTACTCGGACTCTATTGCATCGATCTTGAGAGACGCCTCCGGCGGTGAGCGCCGCTCCGGGACAGGCAGGCCCCTGGGAGAAAGAGACCGAGGGGAGCGCGAATGAGGCTGCGGACGTAGGAGTAGAGAGATTCTGTTAAAGCACTGGCCCATCGGCCGCAGCCGAAGGCGCGTTCCCCGAGGGCTCTCTAAAGCAGAGCAAGCTATTGCTTAGGTGAGGGGCAATCATTTATAAGACGGGAGGCGAGGAGGTAGAGGCATGCCAAACCGTTGGCTGTTCAAGACGGAGCCCAGCGCTTATTCGTTTCAGCAGCTGGAGAGGGACAAAGGGACAGTATGGGACGGGGTTAAAAACAATATTCGTTTCAGCAGCTGGAGAGGGACAAAGGGACAGTATGGGACGGGGTTAAAAACAATCTGGCCTTGAAGCACCTCGCCGGAATCCAGAAAGGCGACGAGATTATCATCTATCACACGGGAGAGGAGAAGGCCGCCGTAGGGGTGGCGCGCGCCCTGAGCGATGCCTACCTGGACCCGGGCAGGAAAGAGCCCAGGCTTCTGGTCGTGGAGATCGAGCCGGTCAAGACCCTCTCGCGCCCGGTCACGCTGGCGGAGATGAAGGCCAACGCCAAACTGAAAAACTTCGACCTCGTGCGCCTGCCGCGCCTCTCGGTGATGCCGGTGAGCGATGAGCAGTGGAAAATTATGGAAGGGATGGCAAGGAGATAACATGGAGTCTGATAAAAAGCGTTTTCACGACCACTCACAGGCGAGGGAGTATGACCGCAAAGCGGCCGGTTCCGATTTTCGCGTGCGATTGACCCCGATGCTACTCGAGGCCCTGGAGATCCGGGGGCCGGAATGGGTGTTGGATCTGGCTGCTGGGACGGGGCGATTCGCCCGGCCGGTCGCGAATCATCTCGAGGGCGGGCGGGTGGTCGGGCTGGATGAGGCCTTGGCTATGCTCCGCGTAGCCTTGGAGCAAAACGAAAAGGAGCCGATCCCCGGCTTTCTGCCCGCGGCCGGCGCAGCCGAGACCTTCCCTTTTCGCGCTGGAGTCTTTGACCGGGCCTTTACTGCTCTCGCCTTGCACCATTTCGGCCATCCCTCGTTGATATTGCGCGAGGTCCGGCGGGTCCTGAAGCCCGATGGGAGCTTTGTTATTGTGGATCCCGTGGTGCCGCCCGCCCGGGATTCTCTGGACAAGGCGGTCCACGAACTCATCAACGAAATATTTCGCCACGGTCACGGTGAGCACTTCCATTATTATTCGACCGCTGACATTGAAGAGCTTTTGACGGGCGCGGGCTTTCGCGCGGTCCGATCCAACCTTTGTGTCATGTCCGTAGACCAGGATGGCATGGAAGGGGTTCCCACCGGCAGGCACTGGCTCGAAGTGGCCGAACAGATCCGGCAAGCAGCGCCGGAGATGCGGCGGCGTTTTGAGGAAAAATACTTTCGCTACGAGAAAAAGGACGACATCGTCCACGTGCGCGGAAACTTCACTTTGGCCCTTGTCTCCGGCCGGAACCAATAGGGCGAGTTGTGAGTTTTGAATTTTGGATTCTTTGTTTGAGATCGCAACTAAAGACTAAGAACTGAGTATCAGAAGGAGGCAACCAGCGTGAAGAAGGCCGATTTTCGCGCTTTTTACCGTGATGCGCACGGCGTCACCTGCCTGAGTGAGAGGGAGAAGATGCTTCTCGGCCTGGCGGTGGCGATGACGCGCAACTGCGAGCCCTGAACGGAGCGGCGCCTTGCGGACGCAAGGAAGGCAGGGATGACGGAAGAAGAGCTCGACGCGGCCGTGGACATCATCGCCGCGGTGAACGCGGGTGTTATGGAATCCTTAAACCAACGGATCAAGCAACGGCAGCGCTCATAGGAGGTCTCATGGGACGGGCTGAAGTTCAAAAAAGAGTTTTTCTCACCCCGCTTGTCTTGTTGCTCCTTTGCACCCCGCTCTTGGCGCAGAGCCGGCCGGTGGCGATTCAAGGAGGGATGCTGATTGACGGAACCGGAAGGCCGCCTGTCGATGACGCGGTGGTTGTCTTTCAAGACGGGCGCATCCGGGAGGTCGGCAGAAGGGGCGAGGTCTCGCTCCCTCAAGGGGCGGAGGTGATCGATGCCAAAGGAAAGACGATCCTGCCGGGGCTGATCGACGGCCACTGCCACTATCGCGACTGGATGGGCGAGGTCTATCTCGCTTACGGCGTCCTGACCTGTCCGAACATATCCAACAACCCGGCAGACTGGATCATCGCGCAGCGGGAGGGGCAGCGCAACGGAACCATCCGCGGCCCGCGCGTCTGGGCCGCGGGCAACGTCATCGACGGGCCCCCTCCTCAGGGAAGAGGCGGTCTGCGGAGGCAGCGCACCAGCATCATCGTCGAGACTGAGGAGGAGGCCAGGAAGGGGGTGCGGGATCTGGTGGCCAAGGGAGTGGACGGCATAAAACTGTTCGAGCGCCTCACGCCTCAAGCCGCCAAGGCGGCGGCCGAGGAAAGCCATCGGCTGGGAAAGCCGGTGATCGGCCACACGCTGGATATCTTTGCCGCCGCGGCGAACGGCTATCAATCGGTCGAGCATTCCTGGTCGGTTCTCTACACATCGATTCAGGATCCGAAGAAGAAGTCGGAGTTGGACTTCGCCCGCATGACGGGAAAGGTCAATACCGCGGAGGTCCACACCCACATGGAGCCGGAGGTGTTTGACCGGCTCATCAAAGTCATGCTGGAGAAGGACGTGCACTGGAGCCCCACCTGGGCGACCTGGTTCCGCGGGCTTTCTCCCCGCGCGGCGGAAATGAAGAGACGGGAGATCGCGCTGCTCAAGGATCCTCGCTTGCGCTATTTGCCGCCGTATATTCTCAAGGGCGTCGAACGACACTTCGCCATGTATGAGACCGCTTCCCCGGAGAAGCGCGCTCAATACCTCGACGGCTACAGAAAAGTTCAGGAATGGGTTCGGCGGTTCATCGCGGCGGGCGGCAAGATGCATCTCGGCTCCGACCCGAATTCGGTATTGCCGGGCTACGCGGTGCATGTCGAGTTCGAGCTCGCCGCCGAGGCGGGAATCAGCGCGGCACAAGCGATCCGATCGGCGAGCTCGAGCGTCGCCGAGGCCTGGCGGAAGGCGAAAGATTACGGCAGCCTGGAGAAGGGCAAGGTGGCGGATGTCGTGGTCGTGAGAGGAGATCCGCTGAAGGATATCAGCGCGACGCAGCAGGTGGAGATGGTTTTTATGGACGGCAAAGCGATCGACATCAGCTTCCACGCCGACTATAAGAACCCGATCCCGCGGCCCATCGCCGACAGGCCGTAATTAAGAAAGGATGAAAGCGGAAGGATGAGGGCGAAGTTTGTCCTGCTCGTGCTGACGCTTCTCGTCCCGCCCGGGTGGGGACAGGAGCCTAAGAGCTTCACGGTCATCTCCTATCCCGCCAGGCCCCCCAAGCTTCCCCTCTGGCTTGCGCTTGAGGAGGGGCTGTTTGCGAAGCAAGGGCTTAAGCTTGTTTTAAGAGAGCTGGGCTCCAGTGAAGAGCTGCTTGGAGCGCTGGGCAAACGGGAAGGCGACATCTATGCCGCCACCGCGCCGCACGTCGTCTCCGGCATCGGCGACGGCGCTGACCTGCTATTCTTCGCCAACACCGGCTACAGCGTGATCAAGCTCCTCTCGCGTCCGGAGATAACCCGGCCTGATCAGCTCAGGGGCAAGAGAGTCGGGACGGGACAGCCCGGCAGCAGCCAGGATCGCATCACGCGCCAGACGCTGCAGAGGCTCGGGCTCGATCCCGACAAAGACGTGACCCTCATCCGGTTCGGCAGCAGGAGTGTCCAGCGCGTGAACGCTCTCTTGAAAGGCGAAATCGATGCCACGACCAGTAATGAGGACAACCTTTTTAACTTGGAGAGAAAAGGGGATCTCGGCAAAGTGCGCGTCCTCGCTGACAACGAGAGCCTGAAGCTCTTCATCGGCGCCGGCGTGGACTTCGCCGTCGCACGCGAGCGGCTTGCGCGCGACCGCGAGGGCGTCAAATCCTTTCTCAAGGCGCTGTGCGAGGCGATCGCGCTGGCGAAAAAGGATCGCGCCCGTGCCGACCGCATCTACGCCCGCCATCTGGGAATCAAGGATACCGGCCTGCTGGACTTCATGTACCGGACCTATGTCCAGGGGGCGATCCCAACGCGTCCCTATTCCAAGACAGAGCCGATCGCCCTCGGTCTGGCAGAGTTCGGGACCAAGGCCGGCCTGAGGGGAAAGAAGGTGGACAATCTTGTGGACACGACGCTCCTGAATGAGCTAGAAGGAGAAGGTTTCTTTCAGCGCCTGTACGGAAATTGACAGCACCAGAGCGCCGGCCTGTTCTTCTAAGGAGGAGACCATGAAAGGTAGACCGTATCCAATCTCTTTTTTCCTCGCTTCCCTTCTGGTGTTCGTCTCGTATCTCCCGGCCCAGGACCTCGGTCCTTATTTTAAGAAGATCAAAGAAGGCATCTATGTCCGCGCGGCAAAGCCCGCCGACTCCAACGCCGCCATTATCCTGACGCAAGAGGGAGTGGTCCTGATCGACAGCGGCCACAACCCGCCCGACTCGCAGGCCATCCTTAAAGCGGTCAAACAGCTCACGCCACAGCCCATTCGATACCTCATCAACACCGAGCCGCACGGCGACCATACGACGGGCCATTTTGTCTTCTCGCCGCCGGCCGTCATCGTCGCGCACGAGGGCGCGACCGACTCCATGAAGAAGGCCTACAATCCGAAGCGCAACGAAAAGCTCATGACCGACTACCCCGACATGCGGGAATCGTTTCAAGGCTTCAAGATGATCACGCCCCATATCGAGTATCGCGACAAAATGACTCTGCACGTTGGGGAGCGGACGCTGGAGCTTTACTATCTCAAGAATGTCCACAGCGAGTCGGACACCGCCATCTGGCTGCCCAAAGAGCGCGTGCTCTTTTCCGCGGCCGTTGCCGGGGTGAATCGTTTTAGCAATCTGCGCTCCTTTGTCTCCATCCCGGACATGCTGAGCAGCATGAAGATGATGAAGGCATTAAATCCCGAGATCGTGGTTCCCGGGCATGGCGCTCCGGGTACGGTGAAGATTTTCGAGGAGACAGAACGCTATTACGAATTGCTTCTAGATCGAGTCGGCAAGATGGCGCGGGAGGGGAGATCTCTGGACCAGATCAAGAAGGAGCTGCGCATGCCGGAGTATGATGATTGGGCCTCCAAGGAGCGCTTCGGCACCAACATCGAGGCGGCTTACCGCGCGGTGAAGAAATGACGCGGAAAGTTTTTTTAGTCCTTAGTCTGATTCTAGTCAGCCCGGTTTCTCTCATGGCTCAAGGCTATGCGCCGGCAAAGGTTGCCAGAGGACTGTATATCTTTTCGGTTGAAGGCGGGTGCGGCTGCCACAACCCGGAGGGCCAGCCCGCCAATGTCGGGGGGGCCAAAAGAGAAAATCCATATGTCCTGGTTTTCGCCCCTAATATCACTCCTGACCCTGAGACCGGTATTGGGAGCTGGAGCGATAAGCAGGTGATCGATGCATTCCGTTTCGGCAAGCGGCCGGACGGACAGCAGCTCTCCATGGGCCATCCGTATTATTACTTTTCGGGCATGGCGGATGAGGATGCCGAGGCCCTGGTGGCCTATCTCCGGAGCCTTCCGCCGGTGAAGCGTTCCTATCCCCCGCGAGTGGTGAAAAAGTCGGTCCCGGTTTATGATCTTCCTACTCCGCCGGTCAAATCCCCCAGCGATGGGACGGAGCGCGGCAGGTACCTTGCCGAACGTGTCGGAAAGTGCAATTACTGCCACGGAGCTCCCTATGAGTCACCTCCCGACATGTCCAAATACCTTGCCGGAAGGAAAGACCCCGCAAGACTCAATCCCAATATTACTCCAGACGTGGAGACCGGCATAGGCAAGTGGAGCGTGGACGAGATCGCTCATTTTTTGCGCACCGGGGCGCGCCCTGACGGAAGCCAGGCGGGCTCGATCATGGCCAATCTCATCAAAAAGGGACTCAAGGATATCACTCCGGAAGATGCGCGGGCCATCGCCCTGTATCTGAAATCGGTGCCGCCGGTGAAGAACAAACCCTAAGGAGGTGAAAGCGTGAAGCGGCTTTTTGCTCTAGCTTTGTGCCTTGCAGCGTGGACGGCTCCACAAAGGGTTGCGGCGATTACCGGTGACAAGCCGGAATTTAAAAAGCTGGCCGACGATGTCTACGTTTATATCGGCAAGAGAAACGATGCCAATGCGATGGTAGTTGTTACTTCTCAGGGGGTGGTCGTCATCGATACCGGTAACAATCAGCCTGAAACGCGCAACATTCAAAAGCATATCCAAGCCATCACCCCACTGCCCGTGCGTTATGTGATTATCACTCAGGATCACGGCGACCATGTTGGAGGAACACCCCTTTTCTCTCCACCCGCGGCGGTTATCGTCCATCAGCGGGTGGCGAAAGCCTGGGCCGGGCTAAAACCGCATCTGGTGAAGGCCTGGCGCAAGCGCTTTGCAGAAAGAGTGGAGGTCTTAAAGGATTTCCATCCGGCTGACCTGGTCATGAGCTTCACAGACCGTATGACGCTCCGTCTGGGCGGCAAAATCATGGAGCTGATCTACGTCGATGACACTTATAATCCGGGGGACGTCGCCGTTTGGCTCCCCCAAAGCGGGGTGCTCCACGGCAGCTTCGCCGCCTATAAAGAACGTCATCCGGACATACGGCCCGATTACAGCCATGGGACCACCTGGGGCATGCTGAAACAGCTCGAGGCGCTGATCCCTCTCAAACCCAAGTTTATTGTCCCCGCGCATGGTCCTGTAGGCGACGTGAGGGATCTTCAGGCGATGGTGGATTACCTTCTTATTGCCCGGCAGCGGGTCCGGGGCATGATGGATAAGGGGATGTCGCTTGAGGCCGTCAAGAAAGCATTCCACATGAACGAGTACAAAGATTGGGACAGAGGGGTGAAGGGCCAGAGATAATTCCGGTGGTTGAGAAGAAAGTAGGTGGCAGGATCGCCAAGACTGCAGAGGAGGGAAGGTACCTAACGGTTGTCTCTGAGGCCGGGCAGCAGCTTTCCTTGAGAATCTCCAACGCGACGGATATTGAAGGAATCCCGGACCGTTCCCATTTCAAAGTGGGCATGCGGTTTACGGCCACGTACGAGGAGCTGAAACTCTGGAATGATGTCATGGAGATCAAGGTGGAGCCGTAGCAGGATTCGCTGGTTGGTCTCTTGAAGCCTGCCTGTGAAGGTGTTAAAAAAGATCTCTCCGGTGGTCGCATAGCTCAGTTGGTTAGAGCGCTCGCCTCACATGCGAGAGGTCGCAGGTTCAAGTCCTGCTGCGACCACCATAAACTCATCCTCCAAAGAGATTTTCCGCGTTCCGATAGTAGATCTTTTCTTTGTCCGCTTTCGGAATCTCCAGATCCTCCACGGCCGTCAGCGTCATAGGGTAAAACTGGTCGTCCCTGCCTCCTCGGCCGTGCGGATAGTCCGAGCCGAAAAGGA
Organism: Deltaproteobacteria bacterium; assembly: GCA_016184235.1. Lineage (GTDB taxonomy): Bacteria > Desulfobacterota > Binatia > UBA9968 > UBA9968 > UBA9968. Next base: position 10,253 of record JACPDC010000289.1, read on the forward strand.
TCTGATCGGGGCCGACCGTGTCGTAGACGAGCTTGATGAAAGCGCTTCGTATGGGCCCGGCCGTGTCGTAAAAGATCTTCTTGAAATATTCCTCCGGCTCGCGCCGGCACTCGGGCTTCCCTTCGCGCCAGTTGAGCCGGTCGAGGTAGAGCAGGATCATTCCGCCCAGGTGGGCGGCGATGAGCTGGAGCCGCGGATAGCGGTCGAGGATGCCGCTGTAGACGATCCGGGAGATCGCCAGCGTGGTGTCGGTGGGCCAAAGGATTTTTTGATGCAGCGAATACTTGTTCCAGTTCGCCTGGCATGGGGCGTTGGCCGGATGAAGAAAGAGCGGCTTTCCGCCCCGGGCGACCGCCTCCCAGAACGGCTGGAACTCAGGCTCGTCGAGATATTTTCCCGCCAGGTTGGTGGGCAGCATCACGCCGTGCATTTTTAACTCTTTATAGCACCTGTCGAGCTCGCGCACGCAGTCGTCGAGATCGACCATGGGGAGCCTGGCGAACGCCTTGAACCTCTGCGGATGCCTGGCGTGGGCCTCGGCGAAGGAGTCGTTGATGATCCTGCAAAGCTGCAGGGCCCTGGCCCGGTTGCCGCCTTGCTCGATCCTGCCGCCGGTGTTGGAAAGGACGCCGATGTCGACACCGTGCCTGTCCAGGACGTCCAGGTACTCGCGGTGATCGAAGGCGTGAAAGCCCACTCCCCGGACGTCATTCTGGGCCTCGGGAACGAGATCGAGATATTTCCCCGGAAACGCGTGAAAGTGGGTGTCGATGATCATGGCCTCTCCTCTAAAAGATCGGCTGACGGATCAAATGGCTGGACAGCCGGTAAAAATTTTTATTTGGGATAGATAACCCTCGGTGAGGCGTCCCGTCAAGGACCGGGCGATATCGTTCGTGAACAATCTTGTCCGTCGCACGCAGCGGTTAGAGATTGAAAGGCGGGACAACAGGCCGCAGGGCGCTAGTACACTTCCGCCGGCACGCCGGCGCGCCAGCGCACCTGGCCCGCGATCCATTGCAGGGTCGGCAGGTTGACCTTCCAGAGTCTCTTCTCCGCGGGTGACGCCCTTGAGCGTCTTCAAGCCCGCCACCACCTCGCCGAGATAAAAAGGAGGGGCGGGGGCGTTCAGCCGGCGAATCATATCTTCGGTGCCGGCATCGAACTTCATGAGCTTTAAGTCGAGCGCGTTGAGCGCCTCCTGGACTTCCAGCCTTCCGATGGTCGAGGAGTTGGAGAGAATCGCCAGCTTGACTTTAGGCAGGTATCGATCGCGCAGGACCCTGGCTGCCGCAACGATGTCGGCCAGTTCGGGGTGCAGCGTAGGCTCGCCGTTCCCGGAGAAGGTTATGGCGTCGATCTTCGTTTTCCGCCTTGCCGCCCGCTGCAGGTAATCTTCCAGCGCAGCGGCGACATCCCCCGTGCGGGGTAAGTTTCGGGCGTGGCCGTCCAGGGCAAGAGACGGCTTCGAGGTCCACCCGTACTGGCAGTACAGGCAATTAAACGAGCAGAGCTTGTAATCGCTGGGGAGCAGGTTTATTCCCAACGAGGCGCCGAGGCGCCGCGAGCGCACCGGCCCGTAAATGATGCCGGTCTGCAGCGGGATGGTATCTGTAGCGGCTGTGGCCAAAGTCTTTCTCCTGCCTCACTATCCTCGAATGATCCTTGGCAGCATCATGTGGTGCTGCGGACAGATAGACTTCGGGTTCTGGTAGACCGAGTTGGCGAAGGCTGCCATATAGTTTCGCATCGCCGCGAAAGAGATCACCTCGTCGACAAAACCCATCTTCGCGCAGTAGCCCGGGCGGGACTTGGCGTTGTAGTCCGCCGCCAGGGCGTTCATCTTGTCGATGACCGGCTGTAGCGGCTGACCCGCCTCTTTTTCCTTCACCAGCCTGCGGGCGAAGGATGCCACGGCCGCGGTTTCCCCGTGCATCACATAGATCTCCGTAGTCGGCGTTCCCAGGGTAAAGGCGTTGTGGTTGTTGGCCGTGGGACCGCCCATAATGTAGTGCGCCGCCGCGGTCCCTTTGCGCAGCACCACCAGCATCATCGGCACGTCGGTCTGCTCGATCGAGTAGATCAACGACTGCCCAAGCCCTAACAGCTCGGCCTTTTCGGCATAATCGCCCACGTCGATGCCCGTGGTGTCCTGGAACCAAATGATCGGGACCCTGTCTCTGCCGCACAATGTCACGAACTCATTCATCTTGACGAGTCCCTGCCGGTAAAGCTTGCCCCCGATTCCCTGATAAGGGGCGTATTCCGGGTAGCCTTTGGGCAAGAAGCCCTGCCGGTTGCCGATCGCGCCCACCAGAAGACCGTTTATCTTCACCAGCCCGGTATAGACCTCGGGTCCGTAGTCGGGCCTGAATTCCGTGTGCTCGCTGTTGTCGGTGAGCCGGGCCAGGACCTCGTCGAAGCTGTACGCCATCTTCTGGTTGAAGGGGATGAGGTAGTCGATTTCGCCGGGGTCGAATCTCGGCTCTTTTGGCTCCGCCACCCGGAAGAACTTCGGGTCGTAAGCGGGCATAGCCTTCATCAGTTCCTTCAATCCGTCCAGAACCCCTTCTTCGGTCTCGAACACCGCTTTGAAGAAGCCCGTGGAGTCGTAGTGGATTTCCACGCGCCCGGGCGGCACTTCCTTGAAATTCTTGGTGGCGGTGATGACGGCTTCGGCCCCTTCCTGGTCAAAAAAGCCCTTGGGACTCAGACCGCTGACGATACCGGCGCCGCCGACGGCGATGTTGCAGTTCTTGTGGGCCAGCAGGTAGGTCGGGCTGATGCCCTGATAGCCTCCCCCGGCCGGGTTGGTGCCCCAGATT
>JACPDC010000290.1 GCA_016184235.1 Deltaproteobacteria bacterium
CTGCTCCTGGATGTCCGCGGTCCGGTAGCCTTCGCCCAGCACCGCCTCCACCGCCTTCTCCACCCGGTCGGCAGCCTGACCCTGATCGAGCGAATGGCGCAGCATCAGCGCCACGGTCAGGATCGTGGCCAGCGGGTTGGCCATATCTTTGCCTACGATATCCGGGGCGGTCCCGTGAACCGGCTCGTACATCCCGACTTTTCCCCCGAGACTCGCTGATGGCAGCATGCCGATCGAGCCCGTGAGCATAGCCGCTTCGTCGCTCAGGATATCGCCGAACAGATTGGTCGTGACAATGACATCGAACTGCTTCGGATTGCGGATGAGCTGCATAGCGCAGTTGTCCACGAGCATGTGCTCGAGCGCCACGTCGCCATAGCCGTTTTCCTTATGGACGCGGGTCACTACCCTGCGCCAGAGCTCGGTCGCCTCCAAGACATTGGCCTTGTCGACCGAAATGACTTTCTTGCGCCTCCTGCGGGCCGCTTCGAAGGCCACGCGGGCGATGCGCTCTATCTCCGGGGTCGTGTAAACCTCGGTATTCACCCCTCTCTCGGTTCCGTCCGGCAGTTTCGTGATCCCTTTCGGGTGCCCGAAATAGATGCCGCCCGTAAGCTCTCGAACGACCAAGAGATCGGTCCCCTCGACCACCTCGCGCCTGAGGGTCGATGCCGAGGCCAACGCCGAGAAAAGTTTTACCGGGCGAAGATTGGCGAACAGGCCAAGCTCCTGCCGCAAGGCCAGCAACGCCCTCTCGGGCCGAGCACGGCGTCGCTCTCTTTGGCAAGCTTGAGAACCGGATCTGTCAGCGGTTTGCCGTGGGCGTCGATGGAAGCCCCGCCCACCAACCCCTCTTGAAACTCCACCCGGAATCCGTACAGCGAGGCTATTTGACTCAAGGCCTGAGTGCCCTCCTTAACCACCTCAGGCCCGATGCCGTCTCCGGGAAGTACTGTGATGTTGAAATTCACGCGATTGGCCCTCATTGCTCCGTTATTCGTTACTCGTATATTCGCTATTCGTGAATCGATTAACGAGTAACCATTAACGATTAACGAACTACGGTCCGTTCCTCTCCACCAATTGCCGATAGTGCTTTCGATAGTCGAGCTTGTTGAGGGCGTTGATATAGGCGAGCGCGCTCGCCATGATGATGTCCGTATGCGATCCCTGCCCTGATACCCGGATGCCTCCGTCTTCGATCAAACAGGAGACTTCTCCCTGGGCATCCGCCCCGCCGGTGATCGCCTTGACCGAGTAGCGCACCAACTTGGAGCGCGAGCCGGTGATCTTTGCGATCGCCTTGTAACAGGCATCCACCACTCCGTCTCCGGTGGCGTGGTCCGCGCATTCCTGTCCTTCCACGCGCATCTTTACGGTCGCCGAAGGGATGGCGTTCGAGCTCGAGTTTACGTTGAGGTAGAGCAGCTCGCAGCGATCAGGTCTGCCGGGAAGCCGCAGGATCTCCTCGGCCACAATGGCCTCGATGTCCTCGTCGTAGACCTCCTTCTTCTTGTCCGCCAGCTCCTTGAAGCGCAGGAAGGCCCGGTTCATATCTTCCTTGCTGAGACTGAAGCCGAGCTCCTTGAGCCGTTCGCCAAAGGCATGGCGTCCCGAATGCTTGCCCATCACGAGCCGGTTGCCGGTGATTCCTACGGATTCCGGCGTCATGATCTCATAGGTGAGCTTTTGCTTGAGCACGCCATCCTGATGAATGCCCGCCTCATGGGCAAAGGCATTGGCCCCCACGATCGGCTTATTGATCGGAATCGGAATGCCGGTGATCTGGGAGAGCAGACGGGATGTCGGGTAGATCTGCTCGGTCACGATATTGGTGTCGACGTCGAAGAGGTTCTTTCTGGTCTTAATCCCCATGACCACCTCTTCCAGAGAGGTGTTGCCCGCGCGCTCCCCGATCCCGTTGATGGTGCACTCGACCTGGCGGGCCCCGTTGGCGACGGCCGCCAACGAGTTGGCGGTCGCCAGCCCCAGGTCGTTATGGCAGTGGGCGCTCCAGGTGACCTGCCTGCCGCCCTCGGTGTGCTCTACGAGATAACGCACTAGCGAGCCGAACTCCGAAGGAATGGCGTAACCGGTGGTGTCCGGAACATTCAGGGTCTTGGCCCCGACGCGAACCACCTCGCTGAAAACCTGCGCGAGAAAATCCCGGTCGCTGCGCGAGGCGTCCTCGGCCGAGAACTCGATATAGTCGATGTGCTTCCTGGCGTAGCTCACCGCCCAGACCGCGGCGTCCAGCACCTCGCTCCGGGACATCCTGAGCTTGTGCTTCATGTGAATGTCCGAGGTGGCGATAAATATGTGGATGCCGGGATGCCTGGCGTGCTCCACGGCCTTCAAGGCCCTTTTGATATCGCCCTCCTGCGCCCGGGCCAGACTCAACACCATGGGGCGCTTGACCTCTTTGCTCACCCGCTCCACGGACTCAAAATCTCCCTCGGAGGAGGCCGCAAACCCGGCCTCGATCACATCCACGCCGAGTTTCTCCAGCTGGCGCGCGATGATCACTTTCTCCTCGACGTTCATGCTCGCCCCCGGAGATTGCTCTCCGTCCCTCAGCGTCGTATCAAAAATCCTTACGGTATTGTCCTCTATAACTTTCTCCGACATGGAACTACCCTCCAAAAAATAAAAGCTCCCGCGGCCGGGCCAACGGGAGCATCAAACTGACTTCCTGCAAGGAGGAGCTACGGCAAGGCCTCGGTCATCTCCTCCCCCCTCTCCCGTCTCCGCTTACGAAGCGTGATGGCCCATAACAAGGGCCCGGATAAAGTATACAGGAGAAAAACGCTAAAAAACATAATCTGCGGCTCCGCAATAGTCAGTTTGATAAACAGGATCGCGGATACCAATAGCCAAAAAGGATGCCTCTTTTTGAAGTCCATCTGCTTAAGACTGAAATACTGGAAGTTGCTCACCATCAACCCGGCCAGGAGGTATATCACCAGGAGTAAAATCACCCGCTTGTTGGCAGCCCCCTCCCCCCCGAGAAAATAGTACATCAGCACGGTTGCCGCAATCATCTCCGCGGCGGCGGGAATGGGCAGCCCGACAAAGTGGCTTTTTTCCACCGTCCGGACCTGGACGTTGAATCGAGCGAGCCTGAGCGCCCCGCAAACCACATACAGACAGGCGGCCAGCCACCCCCAGGTCCCCCAGGGGACCAGAGCCCAATAATAGACCAGCACAGCCGGCGCTACCCCGAACGAGACCAGGTCGGCCAGGGAATCAAACTCGATCCCGAATTGACTCGTCGCTTTGGTCAGACGGGCCACATAGCCGTCCAGACCGTCCAGGAGATGGGCCAGGACGATCAATATCGCCGCCTGCAGATAATGTCCGTTGAAAGTCGATATCACCGAGAAAAAGCCGCAGATGAGATTCCCCGTGGTGAACAGACTGGGAATCAGATAGACGCCCTTTTTCAACTGGGCGGAGCGGACCCCGACCCTCTGCTTGAGAGGAAGCCGCGCCAGCCCTTTTCTCGGCAGAAGCCGCACTTTTCCCAATGAGAGCCTTTCCCCTTGAGGGTCATTGATGCCGCTCACGGAAGCCTCCCGATCACGGTCTCCCCCGCCCTTACCCGCTGCCGCTCAACCACGTCCACGCGAGCTCCCCGGGGCAGGAACAGATCCACCCTGGAACCGAACATAATCAAGCCGAATCTTTGTCCCCGCTCCAAAACGTCTCCTTGTTTCACGTAACAGACTATGCGCCGCGCCAGCACCCCGGCGATTTGCACGACACCCAGCCTTCTCCCCTCGGCATCCACCAGGCTCAGGGCGTTGTTCTCGTTGCCCTCGGACGCCTCTTCTCTATACGCGGCGAGAAAGCCGCCTTCCCGGTAACGGACCTGCTCTACTCTAGCACGAATCGGCGCCCGATTCACGTGCACGTCTAGAGGGGAAAGAAAAATGCTGACACGGGTCTCCGCCCCGGCAAACAATCCCTCTTTGTCTGCCCGCCTGATCGCCACGACCCTGCCATCGGCGGGGGCCAGGATTAGCCCCTCTCCCTGAGGCGCGACACGCTCCGGATCACGGAAGAAACCCAGAAAGGCGAAGGCAAAGACTACGCACGCCAGCGCCACCCACTTCCAGCCGACCACCAGAGCCAGCAAGGCCAAAAGGGCCGCGACCAGGATAAATGGGTAACCCTCTCTGGCGATGCTCATCTTCGGTGCAGGCATTAGGCAATAGGCTTTAGGCTATAGCATTTCAACTTTTTGCCTACCGCCTAGTGCCTAGCGCCTACCGCCTTTCAGTTTTTGCTCTTGTCCACCAGGCGGTTTTGCCCCAGCCACGGCATCATCGCTCTCAGCCGCGCGCCCACCTTTTCGATCGGATGATTCGCCGCCTCTTTTCTCAATTCGGTGAAATGGGGCATGCCGCAGCGGTACTCGTTGATCCACTCTTCGGCGAATTTTCCCGATTGGATATCCTTCAGGAGATTTTGCATCGCCTTGCGCACCTCGTCACCGATGACCTTTTTCCCGCGGGTAAGGTCCCCATACTCCGCGGTGTTACTGATGGAATAGCGCATGGTCGCCAGGCCGCCCTCGTAGATAAGGTCCACGATCAACTTGACCTCGTGACAGCATTCGAAATAGGCCATCTCGGGCGGATAGCCCGCCGCCACCAGGGTCTCGTACCCCGCCTGAATAAGGGAGGTAAGCCCGCCGCACAGCACCGCCTGCTCCCCGAAGAGGTCGGTTTCGGTCTCATCCTTGAATGTCGTCTCGATAACCGCAGCTCGAGTCCCTCCCAGAGCCTTGGCGTAGGCCAGCCCCACCCGCGTGGTATCGCCCGAAGGGTCCTGGTGCACCGCCAGGAGACAAGGTACCCCCCGGCCTTTTTCAAACTCGCTGCGCAGCAGGTGTCCCGGCGCCTTGGGAGCAACCATAAAGACATTCACCCCGGCGGGCGGCACAATGCGCTTGAAATGGATATTAAAGCCGTGGCCGAAGGCAAGATAGTTTCCCGGCTTCAGCCCGGGGCCGATCTCTTTTTCGTAAGCCTCGCCTTGGAGCTCGTCGGGCAGCAGCACCATGATGATGTCGCCGAGCTTCGCGGCCTCCGCGGTCTCCATCACCTTGAGCCCCGCCTTTTCCGCTTTGGGCCAGGAGCTGCTCCCCCGCTTGAGCCCGACCACCACGTCGATCCCTGAATCTCTCAGGTTATTGGCGTGGGCATGCCCCTGGCTGCCATAACCCAGCACAGCCGCCTTTTTGCCTTTAAGAAATTTCAAATCCGCGTCTTGGTCGTAGTAGACCTGCATCGAAGTTCTCCTCCAATAGCCAAATTACAGAACATCCATGACCGCCTTGCGTCCGCTTATTCGTTCCGCTCTCAGCGACCGTGGAGCTGCTTGATAAAGCCCTCCTTGGCCAGCCGTTCCAAGGGAGCCGGATCGTAAAATTGTCTGGGATCGAGCCCCTTCGCCTTGGGATTCCTGGCAGAGACCTCTTCCAGGGCCGACTCCACTTCGCTCGAGCCGATGGTCGGGACATCCCGGATGTAACCCCGGACGTACGTGCGGAAGGCGCTGCTCAGCAACTTGGTATCCGAGGTGCGGCTGTATTTACCAAGAAGCTTGGTGGTAAATTCAGGGTTCGCCTTCGCGTACTTGATCCCTTCCAGGGTCGCCTTCAAGAACCTTTCCAGGGTCTGGGTTCGGTTCTTGATGAACGCGTCGGTCGTTACCAAAGCGGTAGCCGGATAACGATATTTGAGATCGGCCAGGTTCAGCATCTCCCGGTATCCCATCTCCTTCGCCTTTTCGAGAGTAGGAGACGAAATCAACGCACCCTTGATGATTCCCTGCTGCATGAACAGGAGATTTTCCGGCACCCCGCCGGTCTGTATCGTTTTGATATCCTTGGCCGGGTCGAGCCCCCACTCGCTCACCGCCTTCTGCAGCCCGAGATCCGTAAGCGAGCCGTACCGGCTGACGCCGAAGGTTTTTCCCTTAATGTCTTTAGGGCTCGCGATGTCCGTCGTGGTGACCAGGCTCATGGGAATCACATTGATGACCGCCCCGACCATCTTCACTTCCGAGCCCGCCAGGCGTGACAGGATGGCCGCAGCCCCGGAGCCCTGGACGATCTGGGCGTCGCCGGAAATCAGGGTGTGAATGGCCTGCGAGCCCGCGACGTAAATCAGATTCACGTCGAGGCCGTATTTCTTATAGATCCCTGCCTCTTTAGGCGCCCACGTCGAAATGGAGGCCGCAGCAATCGAGGAATAGACCACGTTGAGCCGTTCCAGCTCCGCCGCCACGGCGCGACTGCGCCAGCCGTCTCCGGGAAAACAGGCTCCAAAGAATAGGACGGAAACGAAGGCAAAAATCCCAAATCGCTTCAAGGAATCACCCATAACTTTTTATACCTGTCTTGCCATAAGACTTCAAGCTACGCTTGCCGCGAGCATTGTGCTTTAGGCCACACTTGTTTTTTCCCGGCATTGTCGTTAAAAATATCGTTGGACCGCGGGACTTTTTATGGCTAAAGAACTGCCGCTCGGCCAGGGACAATGGGAGTGGCTTGGCCAAACCTTAAGCCGTCATGCCAATGCTAAGATGGCGCCCGACGTGATTAAACTCGTGATGCCCGGCGTTCGGCTGCTTGAATACGAAGATAACGCCGCGATCGTTGTGGAAAACGACATAGGGTATGCCATGTATGTTATTTATCAGGGCCGGGTTCTGGTCGTCCGCAAAGGAAATAAGATTGCGGAACTTGAAACGGGAGACTTTTTCGGCGAAATCAGCCTGGTAACCAGAGCGCCGCGCACGGCCACCGTAAAGGCCGTCAAGAATTGTCAAGTTTTTGAGCTTTCCTGGCGCGCCATCAATGCCATAACCGAGTGTTTCCCCCAGTTAATGCAGGCCATTCAAGCGGCCGCGGCAAAACGCATGGAAGAGCTTGCCCAGAAAGATCGTCAGCCTACTACTTAAAGAGAAAAGGATCATTTAGGAATGCGCAACTCAGGCCTTGGCCGCTTGCTGCTCGCGCCGGGACGGCGGTTTGGCTTCCCGGGGAATGGCGATCCGGCCGGTGCGGATAAGCTCCTTGATCCCCAGCGGCTTCAACATGTTGATCAAGGCTTCTACCTTGTCGACATTTCCCGTGACCTCTATGGTATAAGTGGTGGACGAGGAATCGACGATCTTGGCCCGGAAAATATCGGCGATCCGGATGGCCTCATCGCGATGCTCCGGCCTGGTGTGAACCTTGATCAGGGCCGTTTCGGTGTGAACCTTGATCAGGGCCGTTTCACGGTCGAGGTAGCTGGTCTCGGTCATATCCACGACCTTGAGCACTTCAACTACCTTGTTCAGCTGCTTCATGATCTGTTCGATGATCCGATCGTCTCCCCCCGTTACAATAGTGATCATCGACGTGGTCGGATCCAGGGTCGGGGCCACCGAGAGGCTTTCGATGTTGTAGCCCCGGGCGCTGAACAGCCCGGCGACCCTGGCCAGAACGCCAAACTTATTCTCTACCAGTACCGAGATGATTCGTTCCATCTGTGATGGTTACTCGTTAATCGTTATTAGTTATTCGTTCAATCGTGGAGTGTAGTGCCATTGACCCGGATATACGAGTCAACGATCAACGAATAACGAGTCTTAGGCTGGAAGCTCGCCTTCCCCCTCCTCCGCCTTCTTCTTGACCGCGCCGCCCTTTTGCGCCTTTCGGAGCTCGGGAGGATCCTCCAGCACCATCTCATGTTGCGCCCCCCCGGCCGGGATCATGGGATAGCAGTTCTCGAACGGATCGACATGGAAGTCCATCAGGACCGGCCCCTTGTGCTTGAGTCCTTCACGGAGCACGGTTTCGACCTCTCCCGGCTTCACGGCTCTCATGCCGTGGATTCCGTAGGCATCCGCCAATTTGACGAAATCGGGGATCTTACCGAGGTTGCTCGAGGCATACCGGCCCTCGTAAAACAGATCCTGCCATTGCCGCACCATTCCGTGAAAGCCGTTATTGAGCAGCACGATCTTTACCGGGAGCTTATGCTCGGCGGCCGTGGCCAGCTCCTGCAGGTTCATCTGGAAGCTCCCCTCGCTGGTAATGCACATCACGAGCTTGTCGGGGTAGGCCTTTTGCGCCCCGAGCGCAGCGGGAAAACCGAAGCCCATGGTCCCCAGGCCGCCGGAAGTGATGAACGTGCGCGGCTTGGACCCCTTGAAATACTGGGCGGCCCACATCTGGTGCTGGCCTACATCGGTGGCCACGATTCCCTCATGCTTGGTGATCTCGAACAGCTTTTCGATGACATACTGCGGCTTGGTGACCTTATCGTCCTGGTGGTAGCGCAGCGGATGGGCGCGCTTCCACTCTTCGATCTGGTTCCACCAGGGCCGCCGCTGCTCTTTCAGGTCCTTCTGATTGCCGTCCAGGGAGCGCAGGATAACGTTCAGTTGCCGCAGCACGGTTTTGACATCGCCCACAATGGGAATGTGCGTGTGGACGTTTTTCTTGATGGAGGTGGGATCGATATCTATATGAATGACGCGCGCCTCCGGACAAAACTCGGAGAGTTTTCCGGTCACCCGGTCGTCGAAGCGCGCCCCCACGGCGATCAGCAGATCGGCGTGGTGCATCGCCATGTTGCTCCAGTACGACCCGTGCATCCCCAGCATGCCCATGGAAAGGGCATGGGTCCCGGGAAAACTGCTGAGACCCATCAGGGTCATCGTGACCGGGATCTGGGTGATTTCGGCCAGTTCGAGGATCTCGTCGGCCGCGTCGGAAAAGAGCGCGCCGCCGCCGACGTAGATCACCGGCTTGCTCGATTTCATGATCTCTTCGGCGGCCTGCTTGATCTGGTGCTTGTTTCCCTCGTAAGTCGGGTTATAGCCGCGCAGGCTCACTTTTTCCGGATACTTGAACTCGGCCTTGTTCGTGGTCACGTCCTTCGGGATGTCCACCAACACCGGGCCCGGTCTGCCCGTCGTGGCGATGTAAAAGGCCTCTTTGATCGTCCGCGCCAGGTCATTCACGTCCTTCACCAGGACATTGTGCTTGGTGCAGGGGCGGCTGATTCCGACGTTGTCCGCCTCTTGAAAGGCATCGTTGCCGATGAGGCTGGTGGAGACCTGCCCGGTAAAAGCAACCAGAGGGATCGAATCCATGTAGGCGTCCGCCAGACCGGTAACGATGTTCGTCATCCCCGGCCCGGAGGTCACGAGGCACACGCCGGCCTTGCCGGTCGCCTTGGCGTAACCCTCGGCCATGTGCGCGGCGCCCTGCTCATGACGAGTCAGGATCACCTCCACGTCTTTTTGCTGATGCAGGACGTCGAAAAGCTTAAGGACCACCCCGCCCGGGATTCCGAAGAGAACCTTGACCCCCTCTTCCTTGAGGCATTCGACGAATATTTCGGCTCCGGTCTTCTTCATTAGGTCTCCCTCTGGATCCCTGTCTGCCGGTACTTCCCCAGGATCTCCATGATCTTGTCTTTTCCCGCAAGCTTGAGCTTCTGGAGCCTCTTTTTCTCGACTTCCTCGACCGGCGTAAGATGGGATTTGTGCTGGAATCCCGAAAGTTTCTTCTCTAAATCTTGGTGCTCTTCGTAGTATTTTTTCAGTTCCGGATCCTTATCCAAAAGGGAGACGATGAACTCTACCTCTCTCGGCTCCATGGACAGCCTCCTTAATTTCTTTTTTTGTACTCGGAAATTGCAATTTATCCTAACGCTGCCACCCTTGTCAACGCGCGGATAAAAGCCCGTTAAAGACCAGATCTGTTGACCAGCCGCCATTGAATGGCCCATCAGGGCTTTTCTGGTTCAGAACCTTCTGCGCCCAAATCTGTAGCGATTTCGCCCAAATCTGTAGCGATTTCACGGAATTGCTCCAGGACGGCCTCGAGATCCTCGACGATCTCGGCCGCGATCAGGTCCGGCGCGGGGAGGTTGGCTGATTCCTCCAACGATTCGTCTTTGAGCCAGAAGATATCCAGGTTAACCTTGTCGCGCTTGAGCAGGTCATCGTAAGCGAAAACTTTGAAACGCTCGCTTTCCTTGCGCTGGTGGCGATTCTTCGCGTGAAAGCATTCCACGAAGTCGTCGAGATCGGCGCGCTTCAGTTGATTCTCTTTCAGAGTAAAGTGCTTGTTGGTCCGCAGATCGTAAATCCACAGCTTCTCTGTCCACGGTTTTTCGCTGGCGGGCTTGCGGTCGAAGAACAGCAGGTTCGCCTTTACACCCTGAGCGTAGAAGATGCCCGTCGGCAGGCGCAGCAGCGTGTGCACATCCGCCTGCTTCAATAATTCCCGCCGGATGGCCTCGCCCGCTCCGCCTTCGAACAGAACATTATCCGGGACAACGATGGCGGCACGGCCATGCTGCTTGAGGATCGTGAAGGCGTGCTGGAGGAAGTTGAGTTGCTTGTTGCTGGTAGATGCCCAGAAGTCGTCGCGATGGATGGTGAGACTTTCTTTCTCCGCCCTTCCTTCTTCGTTGACAATGGTAACGCTGCTCTTCTTCCCGAAGGGCGGATTGGTCATCACCATCTCGTAGTACTGTCCACCGTGGCTGGCGAGAGCATCCCGAATCTCAACCGGGACCTCGTCGGCGCCGTCGGCGCTGATGCCGTGAAGAAGTAGGTTCATGCAGCAAAGACGAGCGACGCTGTCTACAAGCTCAACGCCGAAGAGCATGCCACTGGCAAGTTTCTTTTTCTGCGAACGGTCGAGTTGGTAATGCTGCGGGTTGGAAAGGTAGGTGTAAGCTGCCAACAGGAATCCACCCGTACCGCACGCCGGATCGCAGATCGTCTTGCCCGGCTCCGGCCGCATCACGTCCACTACCGCAGCAATGAGCGGACGCGGCGTAAAATACTGTCCCGCCCCGCCTTTAACGTCCTCGGCGTTCTTTTGCAGCAAGCCTTCATAGGCGTCGCCTTTCACATCGGCTGATAAAGAGGACCAGTTCTCTTTGTCGATCAGGTCGACGATCAGCCGCCGCAACTTGGCCGGGTCCTGAATCTTGTTCT
>JACPDC010000291.1 GCA_016184235.1 Deltaproteobacteria bacterium
CAGTACTGGATCCAGCGCTGCGCCACCAGCGCCAGGATCAGGTTCAAGAGCCCCTGGCCGAGGAAGGCGAGAATCGTGATCGCCAGCAGCAAAGGCGGGAAGGCCCACACGACTTCCACTGACTTCTGGATCGCGAAATCGATCTTGCCGCCGAAATAGCCGGAGACGGCGCCCAGAGTGACGCCCACCAGGCCCGAGATGAGCACGACCGCGAAGGCGACCAGAAGAGAGACGCGCGCCCCGTAAACGATGCGGCTCAGCACGTCGCGGCCCAGGTTGTCGGTGCCGAGAAAGTGGGTTCCGCCGAACCACTGAGGCGCCTGCAGCGTCCGGCGCAGCTGCTGCGCGTTGGGATCGTGCGGCGCCAGAACCGGCGCGGCGGTCCCGACCACCACGAGGGTCAGGACGATGGCTCCTCCCACGTAGACTTTGGCGCGCATCCGGGAGCGCAGCCAGGTGACGCCGTTCCGCGAGGCGGCGACCAGGCCGCTTGAAGAGGCGCTAATAGCGGATTCTCGGGTCGATGATTCCATAAAGCGCGTCTATGACGAGATTGATCGTGACAAAGGCGGCCGTGTACATCATCACCAGCCCCATCACCAGCGGGTAGTCGCGCGAGGTCACTCCGGTGATCAGCAGGCTGCCCATGCCCGGCCAGGCAAAGACCGTCTCCACGATGATGGAGCCGCTCAGCAGGGTGCCGAGCTCGAGCCCGGCCACCGTGATGATCGGTATCAGCGCGTTGCTGAGCACGTGGCGCCAGAGCACGCGCCGCTCCGCCATCCCCTTGGCGCGCGCCGTCACCACGTATTCCTCGTGCAGGACTTCGAGCACGGAGGAGCGGGTGACGCGCATCAGTATGCCGATCATGTTGGCGCCCAGCGCCAGGCCCGGCATCGCCATGTGCAGGAGGGCGTCCTTGAACGCCGGCCAATTGCCGCCGAGCAGGCTGCCGAGAAAGTAGAATCCGGTTTCCTGCGCGCCGACGACGCCGTAGGTGCTTCGTCCGGCCGACGGCAGGAGGTGGAAGCTTCCGGAGAAGAGCAGGATCAGCATGATGCCCATCCAGAAATTAGGCATGCTGATGCCGAAGAGTCCGAAGCTGGTGCCCAGATTGTCCACCCACGAGTTTGGTCTGGCCCCGGCCCAGACCCCGAGCGGGACCGCCAGGGTCACGGCGATCAGGATGGAAAAGGCGGCGAGCTCCACGGTGGCGGGAAGCCTCGTGGCGATCAGCTCGGCCACCGGCTGGGCGAAGCGGAAGGACTTGCCCAGATCGCCGGTGACGGCGGCGGTGAAGAATTTCAGGTATTGGACGTGCAGGGGCTGGTCCAACCCCCAGCGCTGTCTGGCCTCGAGCACGTCGGCCTCTGAGGTGGCGTCGGAGAGCAGCAAGGACGCCGGGTCGCCGGGCGCGGCGTGCAGCAGCAGGAAAACGAGAAGCGTGATCAGCAGGAGAACCGGGATGGTCCCCGCCAACCGACGAACCAGGTAGGCTGCCATCTACCCCCTATCGCAGCACACGGATCTCGTCGCCGAAGATGCGGCCGCTCGGAGTCGGCTTGTAGTCGATATTTTTGGCAATGCCGTACAGCATCTGGTGGCGCCAGAGAAAATGGGCCGGCGCCTCTTCGGTGAGAAGGCTCATCGCCTCGGAGAGCACCTTCTTGCGCTTGGCCGGGTCGAAGGTCTGCCGCTCCTGCGCCAGGAGCTTGTCGAATTTCGGGTTCGAGTAGCCGATCCTCGGCGAGCCGCCGGTCTCGAAGTATTGCGACAGGGCGACGCTGGGATCTACGACGGAGCCGCGCCCCATATAATAAAAGGGCACTTTTCCCGCCTGCACGTTGGCCCACAGGGTGGCCCATTCCGGGGTTTGAAGCCGGGCGCGAATACCGACCGCGTTGAGCATGGGCACAATGGCCTCGGATATCTGCTTGTCCAGGGTATAGCGACCCACCGGCGTGTAGTAATCCACATCCACGCCGTTGGGGAAACCCGCCTGCTTGACCAACTGGCGCGCCTTTTCCGGGTTGTACTCGTACTTGGGTTTCAGATTCGGGCTGTAACCATATTGTCCCGGCCCGATCGGCCCATCCAGTCGAGTGGCCTCTCCCTTCAAAAGCGTGGCGATGATGGTGTCCCGATCGATGGCATGGGCCACGGCCTGGCGCAGCAGCTTGTTGTCCCACGGCTTGAACTTGGGGCTCATGGCGAGAAACATGATCTCCACGGAGTCGGTGGGAGCTATCTTGGAGTTCGGGCCTTTCTCGACCCGCTCGCGCAGGTGCGGCGGTATGAACTGGGCGATCTGGATCTCGCCGTTGAGCAGGGCGGTCACCCGCTGTTCCGGCTCGCGCATGATGCGGAAGATCAGCTCATCGGGCGCCTGTTTTTTCTCTCTCATGCCCGGGTAGTCGGGATTTTTTGTTATCACGAAGCGCTGGCCCGGGATCAGCTCCTTGAACTTGTAGGGACCGCTGCCGATCGGATACTTGCGGTCCGCTACGTCCGCGCCGTATTTGTCGTAAATGGCCTTGCTGGTGACGATGAAGCGGTCAAAGAGATATTCCGTCAGCGGCGCCGTGGGTTGCTTGGTCGTGAACTGCACGGTGTACTGATCGAGCGCCGCCGCGCTGGCGATCGGGGCGATGTTCTGCTTCTGTTTGCTCTGCGGGTCGGTGCGGATGCGGTTGAAGGAGTGGATGACGTCGGCGGCGGTCACCGGCGAGCCGTCGTGGAACCTGGCGTTCTTGCGCAGGTGGAAAATCCATGTCTTGGGGTCTTTGACCTCCCAGCGCTCCGCCAGCATTCCCTCGTATTCCCCCTTGCCGAAATCGTAAGTGCCCAGACAGCCCAGGACCTGGCACCAGATCCCGTACAGCAGGGAGACGCTGTCTCCATAAGGGTTGAACGTCTCCATGGTCTCCGTGACGCCGATGGCGACGCGGCTCTGCGCAGCGGCGAGTCCCGGCGCCCCGACGAACAGGGAAAAAATGAATGCTGCAATCAGGGTCTTGCTGTTTCGTCCTATCATACCCACCTCCTTATATATATATAAGCCCGGTTTGCCGGCGGTTGCCTTGCCGCTTCCGTAGCCGGGGATCTCCAGGCCGACTATTTCTATGCCCTCCCGCTGTTTAGTGTCAAGAGTCACTCCTCGCTTTCCGTTAAAGGCAGTTCAAGTAGTTCAATTCGTTCAAGTCGTTCAAGCCAATGAGAGGACATTGAACGCTTTGAACTTTTCGAACGGTTTAAACGAGCTTTCAAGTGGGTGCGTTGCGGGGTATAGGTATAACCGTGTGGGGTTGGATATAAGGCTTCGGGAAGGGGTTTTTATTCGCGTCTTTCGCCCGCTGCAGCACAGAAATTATGCGCTTTTTTGGTCGTGCGATCTGCTCGCCTCCGTCGGCCACTTCATCGAGGAAGTGGCCCTCTACTGGATCGCCTACGAGATCACGGGCTCCGCGATAGCGCTCGGCGTTCTGGGCCTGTGCGAGGCGACTCCCCGCCTCGCCTTCGGGCTCGTGGGCGGCGTGCTGGCGGACCGCTATGACCGGCTCCGCCTGCTCATCCTGATTCAGTTTTTTTCTTCGATCCCGGTCTTCGTTCTGGTATTGCTTTACTTCGGGGGCGTGCTGGAGTTCTGGCATATCCTGGTGCTGGAATTCTTCTTCGGCTTGATCCGCAGCGTCAATCCTACGGCTTCGCAGTCGCTGCTGAACGAGCTCGTCCCGTCCGGTCAATTGATGGACGCGGTCGCGCTCTACACCATCGGATTCAACGTCGCCCGGGTGGTGGGCCCTTCGATTGGCGGGATCCTGATTCTGTGGATCGGCGCCGGCGGCTGCTTCGTGCTCTACGGCGCGAGCCTTCTGCTCTCGGCCTTGGAGATGCTCTTTATTCAGGTGCCCGAGAGGGAACCGTGGGCCGGAGAGCAAAATCTCCTCCGCGAGCTCCAGGAGGGCTTCCGCTATATAAAAGGAGCGCCGGTCATCCTCGCGAGCATCGGCGCGGCCTATGTCCTGAGCATCTTCGTCGGCACCTACCAGCGTTTTCTTCCGGTATTCGCCAAGGAGATCCTCCACGTCGGACCGGAAGGGCTGGGGTTTCTCATGGCGGCGCCGGGACTGGGCGCCATCGCCTCGCTAATGTTTCTCTCCACCGCCGGCGAGAGGTGGAAAAAGGAGACCCTGCTCCGGGTGACGACCACGGTCGCCCCCCTGTTTCTCGTCCTCTTCTGCCTGTCGCGGAATTTTTTTCTCTCCGTGGCTCTTTTGGTCCTGGTCGGGGGCGGGCAGATAGCCTTTCGCACGATCAGCCGGGTGCTCATTCAGATGGAAGTCCCGCGCGATCTCCTGGGGAGGGTCATGAGCGTCTTTGTCATGGACCAGGGCATGCGGTCGTTCGGTTCCCTGGTTATCGGTGTTTTTGCCTCCCTGTTCGGCGCCGCCCTCGGTCTGGCCCTTACCTCGCTGATATCACTCTCTCTCACTTCCGCGCTTTTTTACCGTCTTATCGGGCCGGGTCGAAAACGGTAATTTTTTCCCCGTTCCCACCTTTCAATTTTCACTGCGAGATGGCAATTTGCGGCATTTTGCTCCCAAACTAACGAAAGCTGTAAACATTTGACCTCTTGCGGCCGTCTAATTTGTCAGCGGAGAACAATCAGAAGGCTTGGCATGCCAATTGCTGAATGTGCTCTTAGCCAGTTTCAACAACGGAGGTTCGTATGGAGTCGGTCTTTACGTTAGGGGTTATCAATCTCTCGATTCCCGCATGGCAGATGGCGATCTACATCGCTCTTTTCAGCTTGTTCATGTTCATGCATGAAACGCGGGGCTGCCTGCTCACGACGTACATCTTCGGGCTCTACTGGGGGTATTACCTGTACGGCGGTGAGTTCATGGCGGCGGCCGGCGGCTATCCCGCGGTGGTGACGGTCTATATCGCGTTCGGCTTCATGCTGGCAGGAATGAGCCTGGTCTCGCTGTTCTACGAGAAGTAAGAGGGAGAAAGATGGCCTGAAAAAGGGAGGATTTATGCGGATCAGGGTAGCGTTCGTCGTCGGCTTGCTGTTTGGCCTGCTTTTAATGTTCACGACCGGTTCCGTCCTGGCATTCGATCCCAAGAGCCAGGCCTCGGCGAAGATCGAGAAACCGCCGAAGCAAGGGCAGCACGAGCAGTTGCGAGCCGAAGAAAAGGCGCTGCGCGAGCGCTTCGAGGCCGAGAAATTGGCCCTGATGAAGCGTTTCGAAGAAGAGAAAAAGGCGCTCCAAGAGCGCTTCAAGACAGAGAAGGGGCGGCTCCACAGCCGCTTCGAGCAAGAGAGACGAGCCCTCCACGCCCGCGTTAGGTAGCGATCGCTGCTGATAAGAAGCGACGATTCAGGGACCCGGCAGCCCCGCGCCGGGAAGCGCGTTGTCATTTATTCTTTCTTTCAATAAGATTGCCTGTAATCGCGATCGCTGGCAAAGGCGCGGGCATTCTCATGACGGCGAAACAGACCGAGACGTGCGACGTCCTGATCGTCGGGGGCGGCAACGCGGCCCTCTGCGCCGCGCTTACGGCGCAGCGCGCCGGCGCCAAGGTGATGGTAGTCGAGAGCGCGCCGCAGGCGTTCCGCGGCGGCAACAGCCGCCACACCCGGGACATCCGCTATTTGCACGCGGCCGCCACCGGGTATGTCACGGGGCCTTACCCGGAGGGGGAATTCTGGGACGACCTGTCGCGGGTGACGGGCAGCGAGACCGACGAGCGGCTCGCGCGGCTGGTGATCCGCGAGTCGGCCGATCTTGAGAGCTGGGCCCTGGCGAACGGGGTGCGCTGGCAGCAGCCCCTGCGCGGGACCCTGCACCTGACGCGCACCAACCTCTTCATGCTGGGGGGCGGCAAAGCGATGATGAACGCCTACTACGACGCCGCCCGCAGGCTCGGCATCCCGATCGCGTACGAAACCGAGGCGCGCGAGTTGAAGCTCCGCGACGGCGAGTTTCTTTCCGCCGTCGTGCGGCGCGGCGCAGAGACGCGCGAGATCGGCGCTAAATCGGTGGTCATCGCCGCCGGCGGGTTCGAGGCCAATATCCCTTGGCTCAAGGAATACTGGGGGGAGGCCGCGGAGAACTTCCTCATTCGCGGCACGCAGTACAACCAGGGGAGGATGCTGAAGGAGCTGCTGGAGCACGGCGCCAAGCCGGTCGGAGACCCGCGCGGCTGCCATGCCGTCGCCATCGACGGCCGCGGACCGAAATTCGACGGCGGTATCGTCACCCGGCTCGACTGCGTTCCCTTCGGCATCGCGGTCAACCGCGACTGCAGGCGCTTCTACGACGAGGGGGAAGATTTCTGGCCCAAGCGCTACGCGATCTGGGGCGGGCTCATCGCGCGACAGCCGGATCAGATCGCCTACGGCATCGTCGACTCCAAGACGATCGGGCGCTTCATACCCTCGGTCTACCCGCCGATCGAGGCGCAATCCGTCGCTGAGCTGGCGCGCCGTCTGAGACTGGAGCCGGGCGCGCTGGTAGCGACCATCGACCGATTCAACCGGTCGGTGCGGCCGGGCGCGTTCGATATGAGCAGGTTCGACGACTGCCGGACCGAAGGGCTCGATCCTCCGAAGAGCCACTGGGCGCTGGGAGTCACGGTGAACGAACGGGCGCAAGTCGTAATGCAGGACGACCGCCCGGCCAAGAACATCTTCGCCGCGGGAGAGGTCATGGCCGGGAACATTCTCAGGCGGGGCTATCTGGCGGGATTCGGATTGACCATCGGCTCGGTGTTCGGGCGGATCGCCGGGCGGGAGGCGGCGCGCCATGCCCTCGGCTGAGATTCTCAAAGAGGCCGGGCGGCAGATGACGATCTGCAACGCCTGCCGCTACTGCGAGGGCTACTGCGCGGTGTTCCCGGCGATGGAGCGGCGCAGGATCTTCACCAAGGCCGACCTCGTTTATCTCGCCAACCTCTGCTTCGACTGCCGCGATTGCTACTACGCCTGCCAGTACGCGCCGCCGCATGAATTCGGCGTCAACGTGCCGAAGATCTTCGCCGAGGTCAGGGCGGATACCTACCAGGAGTACGGCTGGCCGGCCATCCT
>JACPDC010000292.1 GCA_016184235.1 Deltaproteobacteria bacterium
TATCTTTTTTATTGTGAAAACCACTGCGGTTTTCACACTTTCCCTCAAGGAAACCCTGTGAGTCCTGCGGGACATCACAGGGAGTTCTTTTTCATTAAAATTACACTTTAATTTGTGAGATTTACATATATACTTTACTTTGGTCAGCAGGTTTTTTTATTTTTATGATCTACTATTACTACACTACAATAAACAATACATATGCCTCAAAAAAAAATACAAAAAGATATCATCATCTACCAAACTAAATCCGGAAAAATAGAATTTCGGGGTGATTTCACACATGAGACAGTATGGGCAAGCCTTGATCAAATATCAAATCTTTTTGGTCGCGACAAATCAGTAATATCTCGTCACATTAAAAATATATTTAAAGAAGGAGAACTCAAAAAAAATGCAGTTGTTGCAAAAAATGCAACAACTGCTAAAGATGGAAAAACATATCTTGTTGAGTATTACAACCTAGACGCGATAATATCAATAGGATATAGAGTCAACTCAAAAACCGCCACGCATTTCCGAAAATGGGCTACCAATATTCTTCGAGATCACATCACTACAGGCTACACCATCAACAAAAAACAAATCGTACCAGCGGGCCACAAGGTTCAATAACCTCGTGCCCTGGTGAAATACCGCATTTGGTACAAAATACTGGATCAAATTGTCACGTTGCTGATCGCGGCCTAGCTTGCTGAAATTCGCTGGTAACACTGGAGGCAACACTAGATAGTCATTAATGATCAGCATCGCCTCCATTAATGGCCCCAGGTTCTCTCGCACTGCTCCAGTCTCGCTACAACAGCAGAGAGCAAGCTTAAAGATATTTAGTATTTGCAGCTCATGAAATAGTATGAAGGGTGGTTTTGGTATTTGACGTTCCTGTTCCTGGGCTTCAATGTACCTCCTTATCTTGGATTGCTGATCTGATGTGAGCATCCGATTGACAAGGAATCTATGACCCTCCTCCATTTCGTCCATAGTGCGCAACGATAGAAGGCCGTCCATAGTTCCGACAATCCGCAGGACCTGTTCAAGGGGATACTGCCTTAACCGGACCCTCGCTTCATCCAGGGACAACCTCGTCCCGTAAAGGTCCTTGTATCCAATCGTAATACGGAAATACTCTAGCACTACGTCCAGTTACCCCGCTTTCTTGGACTGGGTTCTATTAAGATACTCTCTGACTAGCTTTTACGAAAGCCTATTTGGGGAGAGAATTCGGGCAATCGGTACTTTTGATAAAAGGGTCCTGGGGTCGGACCCTTCAATCTAAACAATCTTGATCGCCGCCTCAAATCGAGCGCCTCAGTAGAATCCCACGTGATTGTGTTTATGGAGATCAATACAGTACAATCCTGCGATTGAGTGTCGTAACTACCAGAAACAACCCGCCGGTTTATCCCGGCGCACAAGGAGAATAAGCATGAAGCAGGACGCACGAAAAAATTGGCACAGGCGCAAGAGACAAAAGAGGCGCCTTGCTACGAGGAAGTACATGGCGGAGAAGAAATCAAAGGGAGTGGTAGCCTGAAAATCGAAGAGTAGGGAAGGCAGCTCTGTTTGGACCGTCAAGGTGGGAGCGTAAGCTCTGCAACCCTGTCCAGTCAGCTTACTGTCCAGGCACCTGGCTGCGGCGGCCGACCCACCAGACCGCTAAAATCATCGGGGTAAGGACCAGCGTCATCAAGAGGGTCACTGCGGAGGCCTTGTTGATGCCGCCGCCGTACCAGTAGCTCCAGATCACCGCCGGCAGGGTGATGTTGTCCTGCACCCCCAAAAACACCGCCACGGTCAACTCGCGGTAGACCAGCAGGGCGGTCCAGATCCACACCGAGACGAGCGTCGGCCAGATGAGCGGCAGCAGCACGCGCCAGGCGGTGCGGAAGGTGGAGAGACCGGCCACGAAGGCCGCCTCTTCGAGCTCCTTGTGGATCTGCAAGAGCGAGCCGTTGATGGCGCGGGTGGCGAAGGCGAGCCGCGCCACGACGTAGACGATGGCGATGAGGTAGACCGACCCGTAGAGCGGCACGACATTCCCGATCACGAACAGCGAGAGCATCAGCGCGCCGATCGCCATGATCACCTCCGGCAGGGCGTGCGGCAGGAAGGCGCCGAATTCGAGCAGGTAGCGCGACCGGCTTCTCGAGCGCACCACCAGCCAGGAGATGCTGAAGCCGAAGAGGAGCACGACCAGCGGCACCACCAGCACCAGAATCCCGGTGTTTTTGAGTCCCCTCAGCACCAGGTCCCAATCCATGTTGGAGAAGTGGACCGTGGAAAGCTTGCCGAACATCTCAAAGGACGGCGGCGCGAAATAGGGCGTGAAGGCGGCGTAGGCGATCAAGAGCAGCGGCAGCAGCTTGGAGATAAGGGCGTAGAGAGCGATGAAGCCCCAGCCGAGCATCGTCCATCTCCCGAGCTCGATCAGGGCCGGCCGGTAGCCCTTGCCGGTGATGACTTCGAAGCGATGGCCCTGGCGCAGCACCTGCCCGTACCAGCAGGTGAGAAAGATCGCCAGGATGACCATGAAGGCGCCCATGGCGCCCGAGATGCCATACTCGGGAAGACCGCTCCCCGGCGGATGGACTTTGATATACAAAAAAGTGCTGAGCATGTAGACCCGGTTGCCGAGGCCGAGAATCGCCGGGATATCGAACGTCGCGATGCCGATGGTGGTGATGTAGATCACGGCCGCCAGGATTCCCGGCAGCGCCAGGGGTAGAGTGATGCGCCAGAGCGTCCTGCCGAGATTCAGGCCGTGGACCTTGGCCGCCTCTTCGAGCGACGGGTTCATGGCGCGAAACATCTGCGCGGTCAGGATAAAAACCAGCGCAGCCAGGCTCATGCCCTGGACAAAACCCATGCCGACCGGAGTGGCGATGTTGATGGGACCTTCCGCGAGCCCCAGAAGATCCACCAGCCAGCGATTCAGGATGCCGATGCGCGGATGCGCGATCAGCGTCCAGCCCATCGCCGTATAGATGCCCGGTATCAGGAGGCCCAGGGTCATGAGCGCATAGATCAGGGTCTTGCCGGGGATGGTGGTTCTCTCGGTCAGCCAGGCGATCGGCAGTCCGAGGACAAGGGCGAAAAAGACCGTCGAGAGGGTGAAGATCGCGGTGTTGCGCAGCGCGTGGAGCAGGAAAGGATCGCTGAGCACCTCCCGGTAATTCTCCAGGGTGTAGATGGCGCTCGCGGTGCCGAACACGCCCTTCTGGAGGCTGATCCAAAGCATGGCAACGACGAGCAGGAGGATCACGGCCATCGGCGCCAACGCCAGAGAAACAAGGAAGGGCGAGGCCCGCCACCGCCTCGCTCCGAAGGAGAAGGGAAGCCGGAGAACGGCTTGTCTGACGGTGCTCATGAAGCGCCGGCGTTATTTGCCGCCTTCCCGCAGGATCTTCTCCAACTCTTTCTGCGTCTTTTGGTAGTCTTTCTGCGAGGCCAGCCACTCGGGCGAGCTGACCGCCACCCTTCCGCCCGCGGCGCGCACCTTTTCCACCTCTTTTCTCATGTGGGAGTCGGGGTGCAGGTGGAAATCTATGCCGTCATACTTCCAGAGTATGGCCTGGCCTTCGGGCGTATGGAGATAGGCCGCCAGCAGCGCGCCGGCATTTGGCGAGCGGGAGTTCTTGGGGACGCCGGCGTACCTCGTATGGAGCACCGTGCCCTCCTTCAGCAGGGTGTGGCCCAGGGGGGCGCCGGTCCTCCCCAGCACGATGCTGTCGTTGCCGCCGCAAGTCATCACGAGCATGAGGAACTCGCCGCTCGTGATCCGCTCGGCCTCGCCGCAACGGATCAGACCGCCGATCTGCTTGGAGAGCTTCTTGGTGAATTCGATCACGTACTCGCGCCCCAGGAAATCGGCCGTGGCGAATTCCCGCAGCCCGGCCGCATAGGGAGTCGAGGCGATTTTCCCTTTCCACTTGGGGTTGAGGACATCCTCGAGCTTGCGGGGGATATCGGCGCCCTTGACCATATCCGTGTTGTACTGGACACCGACCACCGTTGTGCCAAAAGCCATGTAGGTATTATCGGCCGCGATCGGTTGAAAGCTGCCCTCCGAACCGAGCTTGCGAGGCAGGATTTTGGCCCATTCAAAGGGCTTGAGAACCTTGGACTTCGTAGCCTGCAGCATCGCCTGGGAATTCCCCAGATAGACGTCGGTGCTGGCGGGCTGGCCGGCCGCCTCCTCCTGGGAGATGCGAAGCATCAAACGCTGCATGTCCGGTCCAGGGGTGAACTGCCCTTTCAGATTGAGGCCCCATTTCTTGTTCATCCCGGCCACTATCTCCGCGAGCCCCGCGCTTCCGCCGAAGCTGTTCTCCGACCACTGACCCTTGAGCACCCCCTCCTTCTTCGCGCCCTCGATGACCTCTTTGAGCGTCTGGCCGCTCGCCTCATAAACGCCTGTCCAGGCCACAGCCGCCACAGCGAGAATGAACGCGAGGGCCGGGGAGCGATAAAGCCTCCAGCCGAGCCGCAGTCGAGTCGCCATAGTTAAATCCCCCTTTCGTCAAAGCGTCCCGATATTTTTTTCTTTGCCGGGAAGACCATGACTTCCCGCGGGTCCACATAGAAGCAAACGTTTCCGTCGCCGTTGCTTGGAATCAAGCGACCCTTGCCGACGAACAGATGATCCCGGATCATCACATCGTAGAGAAACTGATCGCCTAAGAAAGTGCTCGAACGCAGGACTCCGCTGAGAACGTTCCTCGCCCCTGCCGGAGGAGTCGAAACCGGGGAGAGAGACTCCGGCCGAAAGCCCAGCAGAACCTGGGAGCCGGGCGCTTGAGATCCTTTGATCTCGATCGCGCCGACGGCCGTTTCCGCCAGGGCCGGCTGGACCATTCTCCCCTCCACCCAGTTTACCAGCCCGAAGAACTCGGCGACCTCCGGACGCGCGGGATGGTGGTACAGCTCCATCGGCAGGCCCACCTGCAGCAGCTCGCCCGCCTGCATGAGGGCGATCTTGTCGGCCATGGCCATGGCCTCGACCTGGTCATGGGTGACATAAAGCACGGTCGAGCCCAACTGTTTCGAGAGGTCGCGGATCTTTCCCCGCACCTCCTCCCTCAGCCGGGCATCGAGATTGCTCAAGGGCTCGTCCATGAGAAGGATTCTGGGATTGACCGCTATGGCGCGGGCCAGCGCCACGCGCTGCTGCTGCCCGCCGCTCAGGAGCGTGGCGGAGCGGTCGGCGAGCTCCTCCAGCTGGACCAGACGCAAGGCCTCGCGCGCTCTGCTGGAGACCTCCCTGCGAGGCGCGCGCTGCTCCCCCTCGGCCAGCGGCAGAGCGACGTTTTCGTAGACGGTGAGATGGGGCCAGACGGCATAGGACTGAAAAACCATCCCCAGCTGGCGCTGCTGCGACGCCACCCAGACCGGCGGTTTGTCCGAAGAGACCACCCGGCCCGCGATCCGGATCTCTCCGCCGTCGGGCGCTTCCAATCCGGCGACGCACCTGAGCAGCGTCGTCTTGCCCGAGCCGCTCGCCCCGACGATGACGAAGAATTCTCCCTCGGCCACCTCGAGATCGAGCCCTTTGAGGGCGGCTACCCTGCCGCCGCTGACCGGAAACTCTTTGGCGAGATGGCGAATGGAGATCATCAGCCCATCAATACTTTACGCCCGGCACCGGATTGGCCACCGCCTCCTCGAGATTCTTGGCCCGGCTCCACTGCTCCGGCGGCCGGCTTTTCCCTTCCCACCCGATCTGATCCATGGAGGCATAAAGCTCGATGTTAAAACCGTCGGGGTCGACGAATTCCACCCCCGGGTTGCATCCGGGGCCGCGCCGTCCCTCGTAGATGATTTTGACGCCCCTGGCGCGGAGAAAGTCCCGAATCTTGAACAGCTCCGACACGCTGGCGACCTCCAGCGCGCAGTGATGAAAACCGGTATCACCCTCTTTGGGCAGCTCGGCGCGGCTCTTCGCCGGCACCAGGGCGATGGTGTGGTGGTCGGATCCGTAGCGCAGAAAGACCATGCCGTGCTCGTTGCGGTCGGAGACCTGGAAGCCCATGATCTCCGTCCAGAACTCCGTGGTCCGCTCGACGTCGCTGACGGTGAAGACGACGTGTCCCAGCTTCTTCACCTTGACCGGAGTGGTTTCCTCGGCGGCTGCCGCCGCCTGCCGGCGGCGTTCTTCCGTTACCGTTTGTCCCTCTAACATATCTCCCTCCTGGTATGGGGTTAGCCTTGAAGAAATATCCCGAAGCAGGGGCAGATTCTCGTTGATGTAGGGAAGCTTGTCAAGAACAACCCGCCAGGCGCCACATGCTTCGCTACCCGAGGACTCTCAACGATTATGGGTCTTGACAACTTATGGGAAAATGGGTAAATTCCACATTGTCCGTCAAAGAACGGACGTTAACCCTTGGAATCGCACGGTAGGGAGGTAAAGCCATGGCAGGAACAGTTCCGCTATTAGACGAAAAGTTTGAGCGCGTAGGAGAGGGCGTCATAGACAGCCGGAAGCGCATTTTGCTCACGAAGGCCGTAGAGACCCTGCGGGACGTTCTCGGCGAGGAACCGGAGGAAACCCATTTCGTTATAGCATGCAACAAGGCGGGGCAGATCCTTCTCTCCCCCGCAGTGGCCGTTCCC
>JACPDC010000293.1 GCA_016184235.1 Deltaproteobacteria bacterium
CTCCTCGGTTGGAATCCCCCAATCGGAAAAAGCTTGATCGACGGGCTGTCCTCTTCGCGCCGCCCTCTTGGCCTCCACTGCGTACCATGAGGTGCCGCCGCGCCCGGCGACATCGATGGCCTTCACCCCGGCCTGCTTAAGCCGCAAAGCCACTTCAGCGGAGATCCCGCCGCCCACCTCTTTGGCCATGACCGGAACCTCCAACTGACGGCAGACCTGCGCGATCTTGGCCGTTAGCCCCTTAAAATTCCGGTTCCCCTCGGGTTGGACCGCCTCCTGCAGGACGTTGAGGTGCAGGATCAGGCCATCCGCTCCGATCATCTCTACCGCCTGGCGGCACTCTGCGATCCCGTAACCGTAGTTGAGCTGAACCGCGCCGAGGTTTCCCAGCAGAAGAATGTCCGGCGCCAGATCCCTCACCTTAAAGGACTCGGCGACGCTCTGTTCCTCTAAGGCGACCCGCTGGGAGCCAACGCCCATCGCCAGCCCCAATTGCTGCGCCGCCTGGGCCAGATTGCGGTTGACCTTGCGGGCGAGCTCAAAGCCGCCGGTCATCGACGAGATCAGCAGGGGCGCCTGCAGCCGTTTGCCCAGGAACGAGGTGGCGAGGTCGATCTCGTCGATATCGATGTCCGGCAGCGCGTTGTGGACGAAGGCGTACCGGTCGAGGCCGGTCCCGTACGGGCCGGCCGCAGAGGGGGAGTCGAGGCAGAGCTCGAGGTGCTCCCTTTTTCTCTGCTGGGTTGCGGTGAGGGATTTTTTACGCCTGCGGCGCGGCATGGTGTAGCAGAGGAGGCGTCATCGGGAATCTTTTCGTCCCGGTTTTTTCCCTCTGCCGGCGGGATTAGAAGCCCGATCAGCCGCCTGCGGGTGCCGGCGCATCTGCTCGTCGCTCCACCGCTCAAAGAGGCCTACGTCGATATTGAACTGGTCAAGGACCCGGGTGACGGTCTGGTTGATCACGTCGTCGAGGGTCTTGGGCCGGTGGTAAAATGCCGGCACCGGAGGAAAGATCACCGCCCCCATGCGCGTCAGGGCCACCATGCTCTCCAGGTGGCCGAGATGGAGCGGCGTCTCGCGCACCAGCAAGACGAGTCTCTTTCTCTCTTTGAGAATCACATCCGCGGCCCGGACCAGGAGATCGCCGGCGACCGAATGGGCGATGCCGCCCATCGACTTCATCGAGCAGGGAGCGATCACCATCCCCTCGGTGCGGAACGAGCCGCTCGATATGGAGGCGCCGACGTTGTTGATGTCATGGACGACATCGGCCATCTTCTCCACCTCCTTCACGGAGTAGGTCGTCTCGACCTGGATGGTCATCTTGGCCGCGCGGGTGAGCACCAGATGGGTCTCCACGTCCTTTATTCCCGCCAGCACCTCGAGGATACGCACCCCATAGACGGCGCCTGTCGCGCCCGATATGCCGACAATCAATTTGCGCATAAAGAATCAATCCATAAATTCCAAAGTGATTTTTTCTCCGTCCCGCACCCCCAGCTCGTCCTTGAGCCGCACCGGGGCCACCACCTCGATTTTATCCGCCGGGTAGCCTTCTACCTCGGGAAGGAGCACGGCGCCCTTAAGTTTCCCCTCGACCTGCACCAAAAAACAGCGCGCCTGACAAAACGAGGGATCCGCCGGGGTGATCGGGATACTAGGCGCCGCTCTTTTGACTTCCCGCCAGGCAGCGATGTCTTCCTCCGACTCCAGCCGCAAGTTTAGCGTCGCCGGATAGGGAGCGAATCCAAGCCCCTCGCTGAGCGCCTTCTGCACCCACTCCAGAGCCATGAACGTCGACGCCTGAGCCAGATCGCTGAAAACAACCCCTGTGATTCTCCTCCCCACGTTGGTTATTGGTTACTAGTTAATCGGAGCCCTTGCTGTGTCGAATTTTACCAATAACCAGTAACCAATAACTAGTAACTATTTTCCCGACAGTGACCGGGCCTTGCCTCCCCGGCGCACCTTGATGATCTCGGCCAGAATGGAAAGGGCGATCTCCTCAGGGGTCTCCGTGTTGATGTCCAGACCGATGGGCGCGTACACCCTCTCGATAATCTCTTCGGCGATCTTCTCTTCCTCCCGAAACCGCTGAAAACAGGCCTTGATGCGCCTCCGGCTGCCGATCATGCCGATGTACTTCGCCGGGCTGTCCATGATCTCGCGCAGACAGGGCTCGTCGTACTTATGGCCGCGCGTGATCAGCACGATATAGGTGGAGGGGGTAATCGCCATCCCCTTCAGCGCCTCGGCCATATCCGTTACCAGAATCTGGTCCGCCGCCGGGAATCTCTCGCGGTTGGCGAACAGCATCCGATCATCCAGCACCGCGACATGAAAATCCAAGATCTTGGCGAATTTGACCAGCGGCACGGCGATGTGGCCCGCCCCTACCACGATGAGCTGGGGCGGCGCCGCCATCACCTCGAAGAACACCTCGATCTTGCCTCCGGCGTCGGGGATTTCCAGCGGCACTAATTTCGATTTCTCCTCCTTGAGGCAGCTCTCCGCCTCTCGCAGAATAGCCCGTAGCAGCCCCTCGTGGCGGATCGTCCCGCTCTCGGCCTTGCCGTCCCGAATGAGGCATTTGTCGCCCGGCTCGACACGGCCGTTGCCGTCCGCTTCGATGACGGTGGCCAGGACCGCGGCCGCGCCCTGCTCACTAATCCTGATAAGCTCATCGACCAGTGCATTCATAACTCAGGACCAGGTCCCCCTTGAACAATTTAAACGACTTGAACCGTTTAAACGTTCAAACCGTTCAAAAGGTTCAAGCAGTTGACAGATCACGTTCGTTCTTTTGCCGTTTTCTTTTCGTTTTTTTCCTTCCACCAGGGATCGATGAAGACGTTCATGATGCCGCCGCAAACCGCCGGACTGTCCGACGAGATATCATCGAGCAGGTCCACGCGCACCATCCGCGGCTTGCGCATCCGGATCACCTCGATCGCCTCCCGCTTGACGTCCGCCTCGCCGCAGCCTCCGCCGATGGTCCCCACGATCTCCCCCCAGGCGGTCACGACCATCTTGGCGCCCACCTCGCGCGGCGTGGAGCCCTTGGTGGAGACGATCGTGGCTACCGCCAGCGTCTCGCCTTTGTCGAGAAACTCTTTTACCTGATGGTAGATCGAATCCGTTTTCTGGCGCTCGCTCGCGCTATCCTCATGACATGTTCCCGGACCAGCCATGTTTTTGCCTCCTCTTGATGCCGTTAATAGTTATTCGTTGATTCGTTATTCGCTTAAAAACCAGTCAACGAGTAACGAGTATACCAGTAACGAATTTACGCGACCAGCTTCTGCAGCGTTCTTCCCAGAGCGACCAGGCTGTTGAGATTGTGCACCGACAAAAACAGATCGAGATAGGGAAGCGCCGCCTGCATCCCCTTGCACAGGGGCTCGTAATTATCGCTCGCCAGAAGCGGATTGAGCCATATGATCTTCTGGCAGCGCCTCTTGAGGGCCCTCATCTCCCGCTCCAACAGCGCCACGTCCCCCCGGTCCCAGCCGTCGCTGATAATCACGAGCACCGTCCGGTGCGTCACCAGACTGGGCGCGAACTCCCGGTTGAACGCATGGAGCGAGCGACCGATGTTGGTGCCGCCCGACCACCCCACGACCGAATGCGAAATTCTTTCCAATGCGCTGCCGATGTCCTTGGTGCGGATCAGGTGGGTGATACGGCTCAGCGATGTGCTGAAGACGAAGGTCTCCACCCCCCAAAGCTCGTTCTGCAGGCCGTACATGAACTGGATCAAGAACCGGCTGTAGCAGTCCATCGAGCCGCTGACGTCGCAGAGCAGGACGACCCGGGTCTTCTTGATCCTGCGCTTGCGCGCGACCAGATCGATGACCTCCCCGCCGTACTTGATATTCTTGCGCATGGTCCAGCGCGGATCGATCTCCTCGCCCTTGGCGGCGCGCTTCTTGCGACGGCTCACCTGGGTGGCGATCTTGGTGGCGATGAGCAGGATGGCGCGGCTGATCGCTCGGCTCTCCTCGATCCCCATCTCGCTGAAATCCTTTTTGTTCAAGGCCTCGTGCGGACTGTAGGTGGGCACGGGGATGCGCTCGCTCTCATCGCTCAGCTTGGCATCCTGGCTGGCAGCCTCGGCGACCACCTCCTCGAGGCTCCCCCCGGGGCCGGCCGAGTCGCCCTGTTTTTCCTCCGACGACGGCGCCATCTCCACCGACTCCATGGGCGGCTCGTCATCACTCAACTCCCGCCAGAAACGCTCGAAGACGCGGTCGAACAGCGGGATCTCTTCCTTGTCCGAGACCAGATTGGAGCGCAACCCGGCGTAGAAATCCGCTCTGCGCGAGATATCGACGAGCTCCAGCGAGCGGCTGGCGTCCATCACCTGACTCAAGCTGACCTTGAGGCCCGCCTCTTTGAGCACCCGGCCGAAGGCCAGCAGATTGGCCAGGGTCCCCTGGCCGCGCACCGCCGCGTAGCGGTCCACCGCCTTGACAATGGCTTCATCCGAGATTTCCATGATCTATGCCATCAGCTCCGTCGGCTCCTTGAGCATCTGGTCAAAGCCCAGTCGCTTAGCCGCCAGCTCTTCTTTTAAGTGATGCAGGTCTTCCCGGTATTTGAAGATGCAGCCCATGGTCTCTTCCACGGTCTTCTCGTCCAGCTCCTGGCGGGAGAGAGCCATCAGGGCGGAGGCCCAGTCCAGGGTCTCGGCCACGCCGGGGCGCTTGTAGAAATTCATCTGGCGCACCCGCTGCATAAAGGCGCAGATCTGCTTCGCCAGATGATCGCGCACCTGGGGAAACTTGGTCATGACGATCTCGTATTCCTTTTCAAACGTCGGGTAATCGATCCAGTGGTACAGGCAGCGGCGCTTGAGCGCGTCGTGAATCTCCCGCGTTCGATTCGAGGTAAGGAAGACGTAAGGGCGGAGACTGGCCCGTATCGTGCCGATTTCGGGGATGGTGATCTGAAAGTCGGAAAGGACCTCGAGCAAAAAGGCCTCAAATTCCATGTCCGCGCGGTCGATCTCGTCGATCAGCAGCACCGGAGCCTTGGGGCCGTCGCTCTGAATCGCCTCGAGCAAGGGGCGCTTGACCAGATACTCCTCGGTGAAGATCTCGGTCTCCACGGCCGCCCGATCCTTGCCGCCGACCTCCTCCAGCTTGATGCGCAGCATCTGCTTGGGGTAATTCCATTCGTAGAGGGCGGTATTGGCGTCCAAGCCCTCGTAGCACTGGAGCCGAATGAGCCTCGTTTCCATGACGTCGGCGAGCACCTTGGCGATCTCGGTCTTTCCCACTCCCGCCTCGCCTTCGAGCAGAACCGGCTTCCCCAACGTGATCGACAAATAAACCACGGTGGCGAGCGAGCGGTCGCAGATGTACTGCTGCTTGCGCAACGCTTCCTGAACTCTGTCAATTGTCAGCTTCTTGGGATTCACTGCTGTCCTCGCATCATCGGGTAGAATAAGACCGGGCCTAAACGGAACGGAAACGCGGATCCTTCAGGAAATGAAGAATAGCCTCCAGCACACCTCCAGCGATGGCTCTCGCCTTGTCGGAAATCACGTAACAATACCCTCTTTCCCCCCTGGGATCAATGTCCCCGGCCTTCATGCCCTCCTCGACCTTTATGCCGTCCTTGAGCAGGCCCCGCAGAACCCCCCGGATCCGAGCCTGGAGCGGTACGCCGTTTACCTGGGCCACCGCCTCCCCCACGCTCACCATATCCCCGATCTCGCGCAGGGCCTTGAATAGACCTTCTCTGGGCGCGCGCAAAACCCGCTCCTCGCCGTACCCCCCCACCGGGGCCGGTACGCCGGTGTCCTGCTCCGCCTCCCCTTCCCAGAGGACCCGCCCGAGGTTGTGACCCCGATTGCTCTCCACGACTGCGTGAACGTTTGCCCCGGCGCGGAATCCCGGCCCGACGCCGACCACCAACCTGGCCTGGGAGCTGTCAGTGCCGGTATTTCTCTTGGCCATGATGGCGTCAACGATCACCTCCGGCCGGATCGCCTCCCGCACCCTGGCCTCCGGATCGACAAAAAGCGGTATGCCGCCCTCTTTCCAAATGGCCAGCGCCTCCTCAGGTGAGGAGACCCGGACCGCCTCCACCCCCTCGATGGCATGCCTTCCCTGAAACACCGCCTCGGCAAAAGCCACCGCACGGCGCACCGTAGTAGGAGCGGCCACCTCAGTGATCAAGACCCTCATATGGCAGCGCCTCAGGCGATGGGCGATGCCGCTGGCCATCTCCCCGCCGCCCCGGATCAGCACCGTCAATTCACTCAAGTCGGGCGCCATAATGAAAGTTTACTTTAGCCGACCCCCTATAGGCAACAGGCTGAAGGGTCGCTCGGGGGCCTGGTTCGCTCCCCGAAAGCAATAGACCTGTGGGTTCTTTGAACCTGCACGACTGGTGCTTTCGGGTCGCTAGCCAGGCTCCCTCGCTTTACGGGGCGACCGAGGGGAGCGCCAGTGAGGCTGCGGACGTAGAGACGAAAAGGTTCGGTTTAAGCACCGCTCCATCGGCCGCAGCCGAGAGCGCGTTCCCCGAGGGAGCTATGGCATCGATCTTGAGAGACGCCTCCGGTGCGAAGCTCTCTCGGCTTGCAGAGAGTTCCG
>JACPDC010000294.1 GCA_016184235.1 Deltaproteobacteria bacterium
AGCATCTGAGTGAGATCTTCTCTTGCCCTCTGAGCATCGCGCAGGGTGAACACCATTCCCTCGCCCTCGAAAACCTCTTCCGCCAACGCCAGGATCCCCTTCTGCGGCTCCACCCCGACAATGTTGCGGACGAGATATTCGCCCGGGCCCACTCTGTTTTGGCGGCGGTCCGCCGGCAGTCCGGCAAAGACAAACGCCAGCGCCCGGCGCAGATCTTCCAGCAGGGGCCCCTTGATGGCCCTGGCAAAGGTGTCGAAGGCGGGACGGTTGTCGATCTCATAGATGAGGTTTCCCGCCGCCTTGGTGATAACCATCGGCCCGCTCACCGGCTGGCACCCCTGGGTGATGCCGATGGAGCTCGTGAAGCGACCTGCGAGCAGCAGGCCTGAGAGCGCGTTCGTTGTCACCGTATCGCCGCAGAGCTGATAGGTTTTGCCCAGATTGCCGTTCTCCGACGCGCCCGCCCCGACAACGGGAACATACCCGAGATGCTCTTCGACCCCCTGAAGCAGCCGGCGTGGATGGCCGTTGTAGGCATCGGGCAAGAGGACCAGCAGCGCTTCTTTCGCCGACCATTCGCCGGCAAGTCGGCTGAGCTCCAAGCCCGCCTCCTGGTCGCGCTCGTGCAAAGGATGAAAGAGAAAAGGATGGGTCTCGATGTCGTCCGAGGAGAGCGCCAGGACAGCTAACCCCGGACTTCCCTCGATCTCTCCCTCACCGGTCAAAACGCCGACTCCGCTGCAGCCGACGACCTGGTCTGTCCCGGTAATGCGGCGCACAGTCTCAAGGACTTTTCGAAAGGCAGGGAGATGATCAACCGTAAAGAAGACGAGGACTAAGGCGGCATCGCCGGCCCCCGCTTGGTTCATGGCGCGCGTTGCCGCCTCTTTCGCCGCCTGCTCGGTGATCGGAAGGGAAGACTGACCGACGCCGGCGCGGAGCATCGCCAAGAGAAGTATTAAAAAAGGGCGGCTGCGTCAAGCGGCCTGCTGGCCGCGCCGGTCCGAACAAACCTCAACCGGGAACTTAACGGTAAACGCAGAACCTTTGCCCGGCTCGCTCTCCACATGGATTTTTCCCTTGAGCAATTCGGTAAACTTCTTAACAATGTAGAGCCCGATTCCCACGCCGCCATGCGCGCGAGTCTCCGAGCTGTCCACCTGGCGGAATATCTCGAAGATGGCTTCCCGCGAATCCTTGGGAATACCGATCCCCGTGTCGGCGATTTTGAACTCGACTGATTTCGCCAGCGGGTAGTACCACGCGGAGACGGTCACGCTGCCATTGTCAGTGAACTTTATCGCGTTATTGATAAGGTTGTGGAGAATATGGTCGAGCTTTCCCTTGTCCGTGTTCACCACTGGCAGGTTTGAAGGATAGTCCCAGTTGAGCGTGATCGACGTGTCCAGAGGGACTTCATAGCTCGACCGGAGATCTTCGAGAAATTGGCCCAGGTCGAATTCCTGCGTTGCGACCGCGACCTTCTCAACCTCCATCCGGGTCGCCTCGAGGATGCTGCTGATCATGGTCAGCTGGTCTTTGGCCCGGTTGATCACCTTTTCCAGCGCCCGTCGCTGCTCGGCGTTGATCTCGCCGAACATGCCGTCTCGGACCATGCCGGTGTACCCCATGACCACATTCAGCGGGGTTCTCAGCTCGTGCGACATCACGCTCAAAAATTCATCCTTGACCCGATTAGACTTCGCCAGCTCCCCGGCCAGCCCCTTCATCTCGTCATAGAGCTGGGAATTTTGGATCGCGATGGCGGCCTGACCGGCGACGGTCATGAGAAACGCGATCTCCTCACTGCCAAAGAGATGCCTCGTTCTCGTATAAAAACCCAGGACTCCGAGCATTTCCCCTTTGGCCACGAGAGGGATGCCCAGGTACGAGACCAAACCGTGCCTGCGGAAAAATTCGTGGTCGTCCGTGACCTCCTCTGCTTGAAGGTTGCCAAGAGCTATCGGTCCCTTGGTCTGGAACACTAACTCGGGAATATCGTGACCGGCCTTCCACTGCCTGACTTTCCACTCCAACTGATCAAAATCCCGGCACGCCACCGACTCCAGGTTGCCGGTTTCCGCGCTCGCCAACCAAACCCCGGCAGCCGAATACGGCAGCAAACGGCCGGACTTTTCCAGCAGCACTTCGAGTACGGTCGGCAGATCCAACGTCGAAGCGACGGCCTTTTCGATCTCCTCGAGCGTCCGGATGCGCTGCAAATTGCGTCGAGCCTCTTCTTCGGCGCGCTTGGACTCCGTGATGTCACGGGAAATCCCCATGACTCCTATATGCTCGCCTTTTCCGTCCTTCAGCACCGCGGCCGAGAGGTGGCTGGGGAAAACTTCGCCGCTTTTGCGCCGATTTAGCACTTCCAGCACGCCGCGATTTTTTTCTATTGTCTTCTTATGCACCTTAAGTCCGGCGCTTGCGTCGGCATAGAGCATGTTGATGTGCCTTCCCAGAACCTCCTCCGGCTGGTATCCGAAACTCTCCTGCGCGGCTTTGTTGAATTCGACGATTCTCCTGTCGCTATCGACCGCAATGATCATGTCTAAAGAGCTGTCGATAATACTTCGCGCGTAGTCCTGCGATGCCTTCAGCGCATCCTCGGCCTGCTCACGCTCGGCGATTTGTCGGTTCAATTCTCTATTGACCGCCTCCGCCTCCCGGGCCCTTAGCCACGCTATTTGAGCGAAGTGGACAGCCACGGCCAGCAGCAGCGCCATCACCAGCCCCACAGCCAGCGGCGTCTGCGCCAAGGCAACCTCGTCCCCGGGCAGGTACGGGCTGGACTGATCGACGCCGAAATAGAGAACAAACAAACCGATCGCTGCGGCTGCCCCGGCAACGAGTCCTACCCGCGGCCGCTGAAATGCGATTGCCAGGAGCCCTGTGCCGCATAAGATAAACCCCAACGCAGCGTTATACTGCATCGGCGCAAACGCCTGAAGCAGCTCGATGAGCTTGACACTCTGGGTATACGATCCGACGAGTACTATCAGCCCCATGGCACCAGATGTTGCGCCGATAATCAGCAGCGCCAGATTCAGCCAACCGATTCTTTTCTCTTTCAACATCTGCTGTTCCCCTCTAACTCCAATCTTCCTTCGGCCCTGCGTCAAGTATCATGCACGAACTCAATTCCTCTCTCGCCGGCCAAAATTTCTCGCTCGCTATCAAATTTTTGACGCAAGAGTTATGCCAGTACAAAAAATTTGAACTCGGAAAAATCCACACGAAATTTCAGGGAGTTACATTGAACAATATTGGGCACTGTCGTCGGCTGATACCAAACTTTGTCACTTTCATATTTTTTTAGTTGAATTAAAGTGAAAAATCCTGTAGCGATCACGATTGCAAGGGCCACCGGAGCGCCAGCGGGCCAGAGCCGCCATGCGAATTATCCAGATTCCCCTTTTGCGCGACAACTACGGCTATCTGATCGTGTGCGAAAAGACGAACCGGGCCGCGGTGGTCGACCCCTCGGAAGCGGAGCCGGTTCTGAGGCGGGTGGAAAAAGAGAAGGTGGCTCTCACCGCCATCTTAAACACCCATCATCACCGCGACCACACCGGCGGCAATCCGGGACTGCTGGAACAGGGTCCTCTTCAAGTCTACGGCCACGTGGCCGATATGGGACGCATTCCCGGATTAACTCATCCGCTCAACGATGGAGACGAAGTTCGGGTGGGCCAACTGGTAGGTAAAGTGCTGTTCATCCCCGGCCATACCAGGGGACATGTCGCCTACCTGTTCGAAAACCAGCTCTTTTGCGGAGATACTCTTTTCACCGCAGGCTGCGGCCGGCTGTTCGAGGGCACGGCGGAGCAGATGCACGAGTCGCTCAGCAGGCTCATGAAACTGCCCGCGGATACGCTGGTCTACTGCGGTCACGAATACACGGAGAAAAACCTCCAATTCGCGCTTACGATCGAACCGGGCAACCGCAAAGTCTCCGAAAGGCTGCAAAAGGTGCGCGGGTTGAGGGCGCAGGGGCTAGCCACCGTCCCCTCGACAATGGCGGAAGAAAGGGAGACCAACCCCTTTCTGCGCTGGGAGAGCAGGGAGATCCAAGAAAACCTGAGAAGAGCGCATCCGACTATGGATTGTAATCCGGTCTCCGTGTTTGCTAAAGTGCGCGAGTTAAAGGACCGATTTTAACGAAGGGAGGAAAGTCATCATGGGCCTTAACGCGAGCGAAAGAACCTATCTCGCCTTCCTGCTCCCCTTGCGCCTCTGGATCGGCGGCTACCTGCTCTATCAGGGAATCAGAAAATACCTGCGCGATTTTTCCCACGCCGACTGGATCAAGGCGCAGATAGGCGATTTGGACAAGGTAGAGCTATACGCCTGGTACAAATCGTTTCTGGTGGATGTCGTCGCTCCCAACCGGGAACTCTTCGGCACCCTCGTCATGTACGGCGAGATCCTGGTCGGCCTCTGCCTCGTCCTCGGGCTGCTGACCCGGTTTAGCTCGGCTGTCGGCCTTTTCATGCTGCTCAATTACTACTTCGGGCCGGGCATGGCCAGAGGAGGAGCGGTCTTGGGACAACAACAGACATTCATCGTGTCATTGGTTGTTCTCCTTCTCACCAACCCGGGCCGCACCTTGGGCGTGGACGGTTTTTTGTTCAAGAGAAAGTGAACGAGATATGGCCCAGGCCGGATGGGCGACGTCACGACGTTGATGTGCCCCGTTCGACCGGCAGATTCTGCTCGTTCCAATCCAGCATTCCGCCCTTCATGTTCGAGACCTGTTCGAACCCCAGACCGGTAAGGATGGCTGCAGCCGTGGTGCTGCGTACCCCGGCACGGCAGATCGCGATGATGTGTCTCTCCTTATATTTCTCCAGCTCCACAGCGCGCGCGGGGAGGTCCTTTAGAGAGATGAGAAGGCATCCAGCTATATGTCCGAGCTCGCCCTCATATTCTTCCGCCTCACGCACATCCAGAAGTATGGGAGGCAGAGAGGCGTCGAGGAGGGCCCGCACCTGCTTCGGGGTCAGCTGGCGAACCTGGTTTAACTGGGCCAAGGTAGGGAAAGGGATTCGGTCGTCGTCCAGGGCGGACTCGTTCGGTTGCAGGACTTCCTGGATTTTATCCGGCAAAGGGAGACCAAGATGGTTCATCAATGCGATGTACTCGTCCCGTGTGCGCCCTGATACGCGCGGATTAAAACGTTTCTCCTCGCCGATGGTGGAGTGGCTGTTCCCTCGATAATCATGAGCGGGAAAAACCAGGGTCTCATCCGGCAAGCGAAAAAGCTTCTGCGTGATCGAGTCGAACTCCTCCCCTGGATCCCCGCCGGCAAAATCGGACCGTCCCGTGCCCCGGATAAGGAGGGTATCGCCCGTGAATACCCGGTCTCCGGCGTAGAGACTCATGCTGTCGGGCGTATGGCCCGGCGTATAGAGTACTTGCAGCTCTACGTCTCCGACGGCATACCGCTGCCCGTCCTCAACGTGGATGTCTACGTGGGGAGCAGGCGCCCGGCGGTGCATGATCACTCTGGCGCCTGTCAGGCCATTGAGTTCGAAGCTGGCGGTGCGGTGGTCGGCGTGGGTGTGGGTGTCGATGACGGCCTCGAGTCTACAGCCATAGTAGGCAAGCGTTGCAAGGTAACGATCGATCCTTTCCTTGACAGGATCGATCAGGGCAGCCTTGCGGGTGCTCTCGCAGGCGATGAGATAGGTTTTGCATTTGCCGCGGTTGAGCTCACGAAAAAGCATGACGATCCCTCATAACGGTCGATCAGGCTCGACTGTCAATCGAGCCGTCGCCATACCTGCCACCGTTCCCTGCCGGCAAAAACCGAAACTGAACTGCGAGCCTCTTCGTCCGCCGCCAGCAGGAACCGCTCTTTTAGAAGATCGTGAAGCTCTCCTTGGCCTAAACCGAACGGTGGTCCGCTCTCGCCCGGGTCGTAGAAGAAGAAACCGATGAGCAGACCGCCCGGACGGAGGAGGTCAAAGACCCGCGCGCAATAATCCGGCCGGAAACGCCGCGGCAGCGAGCATAAGAAGGCCCTCTCATAGATGATATCGAAGCGGACCATACCGAAGTCATATTGAAAAAAATCGCCAAGCCGTACGGTTCCCTGCAATGGCCCCAACGCGCGAGCCGCGGCAGCCACCGCTGCCGGGCTGAAGTCTATGGCAATTACTTCGTATCCAGCCTCGTGGAACGCAGCAACCTCGTACGCGGCGCCACAGCCGGGGATCAGCGCCCGACCTCCTCCCGAGGCTCCGGCCAAGTACTCGGCCAACTCGTGGGGAACCCCTCCCGCGTCCCATGGCACTCGACCCTCGCGAAATCGAACGTCCCAGAACTCAGGCGCTGACGGGTCGTTCTCCGTTGCCATTCGAGTCTCTTCCGGTGTCGCCTGACTATTGAGCCTACTGCCAGCTTTTCTCGCAGTGTGTCAGTTCCCAGTGATACAATCTATCTTTCCGAAAATTTCCCGCAGTCGGGCCGTAACCGACTCCGGCAGAGGAGGCTTCGTCAGAGATTCTATGTTCGCCTTCAGATGATCGATATCCCCCGTCCCGGAAAGGATCACATGGGCCCCTGGCTCATAACGACAGAAACGGT
>JACPDC010000295.1 GCA_016184235.1 Deltaproteobacteria bacterium
TTGTCATCGCGTAAATTTTGCATCCATTCGATGTTCTTCGCCCCCGGAATGTGACCTCCCCTTTTCGCCCGGACATCCTCGCCGCGAAACTCCTTGGCGGAGCGCGCGTCGACCAGGGCGAGCCGGGGGTTCTTGAGATTGTGCGCGATCCACTCCGCGCTCGCGACCTTCTCGGCATCCACCTTGGCCCGGTAGCTGCGCGGCGCGATCTTCGGCACCTCGTGCCTCAACGGCAGCCCCGCCGCTTTCCACGCCTGAATGCCGCCGTTGAGCAGCGCCATTTTTTGATGGCCGAAGACGTCGAGCGTGAAAAAAAGCCTGGAGCCGTTCAGCCCCCCCGCCTCGTCGTAGATCACGACCATCGTCTCAGGGGTTATGCCGAGGTTGCCCAAAATCTTTTCGCCCTCGCTCCTTGCCGGCAGGCGAAAGCCGCCGGTTTCCACCGGCATTCGGATCGCGGAGACGGAAAGATAAACGGCCCCTTCTATGTGCCCCTCTTCGTCGTAGCCCTTGGAGTCGGTCCGCATGTCCACGATGCGCAGATTCTTATCCTTCAAGTGCTTTGCCAGCCAGGCCGGCTCCACGAGAAATTGCTGGTTGGGATAGCTTGCTGCCCCGGCGGAAAAATCCGCGCACAGAGAAGCCACGACAGCCAGGATGGACCATTTTGTCAGCTTCATCAGTTTTCCTCTCAACATCGCGTTAGCTCCGAGAAGAATCGCCGAACTTTTTCTCCGCCACGCCCGCCAGCCAAAAGAGAGCCAGGGCCGTCACCGCGACCAGAATGGCGACGGCCCAAGGGGATGATCCAAGCAGTTCCGGCAGAGTCTCCGTCCCCCGCCCGCCGCTCCAGGCGAAGTCGACAATGGCCGGATAGATCTCGGCAAAGCCGAGGATGCCGACGATGATCCCGACCATGAAGACCAGGCCGTCCAATCTGCCGCCGGCCGCGCCCACGGCCGCAGTGCCGGGTCAATAGCCGCCCAGGACGAAACCGAGGCCGATCAGCAGCCCGCCCACGGCCTGCGGCCAGAGATAGGTCGGCGGGATCGCCAGCAGGTCGGAATCCAGCAGCTCCGCGCCTCCCAATAAGAGCAGGCCCACGGCTCCCACGACGACGGCCGTAAACATCACCTTGAGGACGGCAAAGTCCTGCAAGTAGAAAATCGCCGTGAGCTTTCTGGCGCTGCCGAAGCCGGCGCGCTCGAGAAAGAATCCAAAGAGCAGGCCGGCGATCAACGCGAAGGCAAGCCCCATCTCGGGGGTTAAAATCTCATTCGGAACCAGCGGGCCGTTCATCGCCATTGCCTCCTCGCCAC
Organism: Deltaproteobacteria bacterium; assembly: GCA_016184235.1. Classification (GTDB taxonomy): domain Bacteria; phylum Desulfobacterota; class Binatia; order UBA9968; family UBA9968; genus UBA9968. The sequence goes on from JACPDC010000295.1 coordinate 1,320, forward strand.
CCGGGCGAACAGGTAGCCGCCGAGAAAGAAGGCGAGCGTGAAAAACCAGCTCCCCACCGCCAGGACGGCTCCTCCGGAGAGCGCCTGCCCGCTGGTGCAGCCCTGGGCCAGGCGGGAGCCGAAGCCCACCAGGATCCCGCCCAGGAGCGCAAAGACCAGTCGATCTTCCGCTGCAATGCCGGGGCCGCGCTCGATTTGAAACTGGAACCGTCTGGCGCTCAGCGCGCCGAGGAGACCGCCGAGCAGCACCCCGAACATCTCGATCACGATCCAGCTCTGCAAAAGCGTCCCGAGCTCGAGATAGCGCTTGAGATAGACATTGGCTTGAGCGTGAGCCGGAGCCTCGATCTCGAGCATCCTGGCGGCGAGTTGAGTATAGGCCCCGGAGGCGCCGACGCCGTGGCCCATAACGTAATAAGTAAGAATCAACGTTAGACCGATAGCCAGCCCCGCCAAGTAGGGAGACCAGTAGGAGGGTTGTTTGGCAAATTGCAAGTTCACCCTACTTGGCCTGCTCCATGGCCTTGCCGTGCTTCATCATCACCTCACCCATCGCCTTGAGCAGCTCGCCCCGGAACTGGAGCATCTTGCCCATGGTTTTCGGGTCGGCCTGGCCGCCACCCATCATTCCCATCATGCCCATGCCGCGGCCTCCCATCTGCCCGCCCATCATGCCGGGCATCATGGACATCATCCCCATGCCGCCACCCATCCCGCTCATCCCGCTCATCATGGGACACATCATCCCCATCATGGGATGGTGCTGCGGCGGCTGCGCTTGCTCCTGGGGCTGCCCGCCCATTTGCTGCTGAGCAGCCGGATAACCGGATGCCGGCAAAACCATCATTATCAGAACCGCGGCCGCGGTGAATATCCTTTTCATGTAAAGCCCTCCTTAGACCAAAAAATGTTCCTTGATCTTACCCTCTCTATCTGCGAAATACCACTTTTCTCTCCACCTTGTGGACCACGATCATCCGGGCAATCAGACGTGCCCCTTCTCATTCATCAATCTCCGATGCCAGTCGGGAATCGAATACTCGTCGGTCCGGTAGTCCGGGCGGTAGCCTTTGAGGTCCAGGATGGGAGTGCCGTCAAAGGCGTCCAGACCTTTGACGAACAGCCGCCGCCCTTCCCTTCTGAGAAGGCGGACCAGCGTGAGCCCGATCGGATTCGGGCGGCTCGGAGAGTCGAGCGCGAAGACGCCGAGCGTAGGAAGCTGCTCCAACGTAAAGCCGCGCCGGAGGAGCCGCTTCGGCTTCACCTGCAGAGGTCCGATCTGCTCGGGCCTCAGCTTGTGGAAGTAGAAAATTAAGAAAATGTGGGAATATCCCTCCAGCCCTTCCAGCGCCGGCTCAAACTCCGGAAAGATCTCCAGCTCTCCCTCGATTTCTCTTCCCTCTTCCTTTATTTCCGCTTCGCTGGCGCTCGTCCGGACGAATCCTATGGGCCTAAACTCAATCTCCATCGTAATCCCACGACTCGTTGAGAGTGATCGGCTTAAGAACAGGGGGGCAGGGGGAAGCCGGCACCTGCTCGCAAAACACCTCCGGCTGCACTTTAACGACGGTCTTGATCGAGTTGGAGACAAGGCAGCTCTTTTCAGCCTTTTCTAAGATGCGGGCGGCGCGATCGAGATCGCGGCTGGAGCGGACCACGACTCTCGGATAAAGGACGATCTCCGTGATCTGAAAACCCGCTTCTTCGACCTTTTCCAGCTTGCCCTTGGCCGACGCGGAGAAGCTTGCGATTTCGAGCTTGGAATTCTCGGCGATCGCGAGAAAGGTGGTCATGAAGCAGACATTGACAGACGCCACGTAGAGATGCTCCGGAGTCCAGGCCCCTTGCTGTCCTTGGAATTCTGGCGGCGCGGAGACCGCGAGAGGAGGCAAATCCGGCGATCGCAGATCGCCTCGACGTTCTCCCTTCCACTCCACCTCCGTCTCATAAAAAAAAGGCGCTTGGTCTTTCATGCCGTCCTCCTATCTCTCTTTGTCCCGTTCCAGGAACGCCCGCAGGAAGTCCGCGCAGGTAATGATCCCGACCAGCACGCCGCCATCGCCCACCACCGGCAACGCGCCGACCCTCCAGCGCAGCATGAGCTTGGCCGCCTGTTCGAGCGAGGCGGACGGGCCGATGGAAATAGGATTGAGGATCGCGGCCTGGCGCACCTTGATCATGAAGAGCTGGCCCGCCACATGCTCCGGCCGCACGAATAGGGGCGAAGGATGGATCAGGCGGATGTCGCGGTCCGAGACCATGCCGGCCAGTTTTCCGTCGTCATCCACCACGGGGAGATGGCGGAATTGCCCGCGGTCCATTTTTTCCAGCGCCTCTTTCAAGGAGTCGGCGGGCTTGACCGTCACCGGGTGGGCGGTCATGAATTCCCTGACCGTGACCGGTTTCTTTTGTCGCGCCGCAGCCGTCTGGTCCGCGAAGGCGACGAGAAAATGCTTCGCGTACTCTTGCTCCAGGCTTTCATCCTCGACCAGCATGACGCCGCCGGCAGCGAGAATCTCCTTGATCTCGGGACCGGCCCTCCCCTCCTCTACCCAGAAAAGCCTCGCGCCCTTGCCGACCGCTTCGCGCGCTACCGCAGGGAGGCTCCATCCGTCCCAGGGATAAACCTGCACGATATCCACGTCGCCGGGGACGTCTCTCAGCCGGTCATAGCAGGGGAGGCCCAGATAGTCCTGGCAGCCTGGAAGAACTGGAATGACCTCGAGTCCCAGGCCGAGAAACTTTTCTACGGAGAGGTAACTCTTACTGTTCGCATCCGGGCTCGGCCCGACGACCGCGATGCGCCGGCACTTTCTCAAGAGGGCGCTTTTTTGTCTCTGGAGGAAATCCTCATGTATGGATTCCAGATGTCTGGCTTGTCTGCTAACGAGACTTTCCTGCATGGCCTTCGCGCCCCCTGTTGAATGCCGGCTCCTGCCTTGCAAGGCTGCAAGGCCTATGCCAGAGGGTTTTCGTTATTTTTATTGGCGGAGTGAGGCGAGATTTCGCAGATTTGACAACGGGGAAGAACGGGCTCGCAAGGACGCGAAGCCGTCAGTGAACCGCGGGCAAAAATTCCTTCACCTTCTCTTCGAGCTCCTGGTAGGTAAACGGCTTAACGAGATAATCGTTGCACCCCGCTTCAACGCAGCTCCTGAGATCGGACGCGCGAAAAAGGGCCGTCTCCGCCAGGATCGGGACGTCATGGCTCTCCGGCTGCGCGCGCAGAGCGCGGGTGGCCTCCCACCCGTCCATGCCGGGCATCATAATATCCATAAGGATGAGATCCGGCTTCTCCTCCAACGCCTTCTCTAGCCCCTCCTTACCGTTCCTGGCGGGGATGGCCTGATACCCCATCAACTTCAGCTCCGTGATAAGAAGATCAAGCATATCCGGATGGTCTTCTACGACAAGGATCTTGTTCATGTATACACCCCTTCCTGCAAACGCCGCACACGACGCGCCACTGGGCGTTTATCTCCATTTCTTAAGGGAAGCAAGGCCTATGCCAGCGGATTCTCCCGGTTTTTGTTTGAACGAGGAGGTTGGTCTTCACGGGATTGCGAAGACCGGAAGGCGGTATTGGCAAACTTGCGAACCCGATGACGCTTGCCCCGCTGTCATAAAGGCCCCTTTCACCTGTGCCTGGGCAAATATAGACGGAACAACATATATGTCAAGCCGACTAAGTAAAATCGTGCTAGGGTGCCCGTTTATGAGGGCCAACAATACCGGGAGTCTTCGGATGGAGAGGCGGCTCAACTACTTCGAACGGTATCTCAGCTTGTGGGTAGGGCTCTGCATGGCGGCCGGGCTTTTGCTGGGAAAACTCTTCCCTGCTCTTACTGAGGAACTGCGGCGCTTGGAATTCGGCGAGGGAAGCCAGATCAACATGCCCATCGCGGTGCTGATCTGGCTGATGATCACACCGATGATGATGAAGGTGGATTTCACCGCTTTGAAGAATGTCGGCAAGAAACCCCGCGGGCTCATGGTGACGCTGTTCGTCAACTGGATGGTCAAACCCTTCTCCATGGCTCTCTTTGCCTGGGTTTTCTTGCGCTATGTTTTCTCGGACTTGATCTCTCTCAGCGATGCCGACCAGTACATCGCCGGCACGATCATCTTGGCGGCGGCCCCCTGCACCGCGATGGTATTCGTCTGGAGCTATCTTACCGGCGGAGATCCGGCCTACACGCTTGTGCAGGTATCCGTGAATGATCTCTTGATGCTCTTGCTGTTCGCTCCAATTGTGAGGTTTCTCGTAAGCGGCGCATCCAGCCTCGAGGTGCCGTTCCACGTGCTCATGTACTCCGTAGCCATCTTCATCGTAATTCCGCTCGTCGCCGGCGTTCTTTTGAGGCGCTGGTTCGTCAGCCGGCACGGAACGACCTGGTTTGAAGAGCAGTTTTTGCCGCGGTTCGCGCCGGTGAGCATGGCGGCGCTGCTCGCCACCCTGGTGCTGATCTTCGGCTTTCAGGCGGACAACATCAGCGAAAAGTTTCTTCACGTGGCGCTGATCGCCGTTCCGATCCTCATCCAGGTCTACTTCAATTCTTCGCTGACCTACGGGCTGATGCGGCTGTTCGGAGTGGAGCATAAGGTGGCGGCGCCGGGCGCTTTGATCGGCGCCAGCAACTTTTTCGAGCTGGCGGTAGCCACTGCAATCGCCCTGTTTGGTCCGGGCTCGGGCGCCGCCCTAGCTACGGTCGTCGGCGTGCTGATCGAGGTGCCGGTAATGCTCTCGGTTTGCTCGGTGTGCAACCGCACGAGGCACTGGTTTCCTTAGTGCGGCACATTCGCTCAGCGCAGGCCGGCCAGCTCCTGCAATATCCGCCAGTTGTGCAGCCGATCCTCTTCAGCCTCGAGAAGCGCCTGGGAGGGATTATCCTCGGCATCGAACTGCTTGGCGAAGCGGCGCTCGGTGCGGGCGAAATCGACGAAGGTAAAGGGGCTGTCGCCGTTCGGCGGCGTCCACCAGTCCTCTTTTTGCGCGGGATTGCCGACCAGGCTCAAGCGCTCGCGGATCTTCTTCCCTTTGCGCGGATCGTGCACGAACAGGGGGAAGGCGCGCGACTCCACGGCCATTCTGGCATGCTGCGCGGAGAGGTTGTCGGCCACCCCGTGCTCCGGCTGGCAGGTGGCATACACGTTGACCAGCGCCGGACCCGGATATTCGTTGGCCTCGATGATGGCTTTGTAAAAGTGGTTGATATAAGCGGGCGTCGTCTGGGCGACGTAGACCTCCGGGTGCATCAG
>JACPDC010000296.1 GCA_016184235.1 Deltaproteobacteria bacterium
CTGCGGGCGTTGATCGTCCGCCGACGCCAAATCAGCGAAATGTTGACCGCTGAGAAAAACCGACTGAGCCGAGCCCCTCGACGAGTGCAGAAACGCATTGAGGCGCACATTCGTTGGCTCGAGGGGGAACTGGAGCGCTACGATGAGGACCTTGACCAAACGATCCGTCAAAGTCCCATCTGGCGTGAGCAGGAAGATCTGCTCAAAAGCGTGCCTGGCATCGGGTCCGTCATCAGCCGTACTATGCTGGCCGAGTTGCCTGAGCTGGGCAACTTGAACCGCAAACAGATTGCTGCGCTTGTTGGTGTGGCACCCCTGAATTGGGACAGCGGCCTGATGCGGGGACGCCGCGTCATTTGGGGTGGTCGAGCTCATGTGCGCACTGCACTTTACATGGGTGCTTTGACTGCCAGTAGGCGTAATCCCGTGATCCGAGACTTTTACAAAAGGCTGCGTGCGGCGGGCAAAAAACCAAACGTTGCTCTGGTTGCCTGCATGCGCAAACTGCTGGTCATCCTTAATGCGATCCTCAAACATCGCGTTCCTTGGCGTCCAGTGGTCGCTCAGATCTCTTGAAACCGGACACAGTTGCTATTGAGTATATTGGTCAGCCACGTACGACGTCGAAATTCCCAGAAACGTCACGGATTCTCCTGCCTTCTCAAAGACCTGTCAAGTCTTTCCTGAAAACCACCTAGCCGACAAACGCTGACCAAGATAATCTCAATATGCCTGCAATAGAATCGGCCTCTATGTCTGCATTGTGGCGGCGGTGCCGTCTTTTATGCTGTAGAATCTAGGGTGGCCTCAACAAACTTGGAGAAGGCGGGCATGAAATCGAAACAGAGCTTGCTCCTCTCGCCCCCCCGGTTTTTCACGATATGCAGATCGCTCGCGCGGCTGGGCTCGGTGAGTTTTTTGGTCCGCTCGGCATCCTCCTCCATCACCAGGATGACATCGGCGCCCGCGACTTTTTCAGCCCACGCCTGAGCCCACGCCTGAGGCGCGAGCTCGGGCGCGGATCGGTCTTTCCTCAAATCCGGCCAGGCGGCAAAGAGCGGCAATTTAAGATCAGCGGCCAGGCCCTGAAGCCGTTCGGTAACGAAAGGAAGCCGGGAATCGAGAGCGAGGTCGCTCGGACCTAGACGCTGGCTGTCATCAACCGCCACCATCATCCGTTCGGAGGCTTTGGCTTTCCGGACCGCGCGGATCCTGCTCTCGATTTCCTTGACATCGGCCTTGCCGATGACCTCAGAGAGATAGACGAGATCCAGCCAGCCCTTTGCCTCCTCAGCCACCTCCCTCACCTTCTCCCAGCTGGGCGGCATCTGCTCGGGGCTGTAGCCGCGCTTTTTGGGAACACCGTACCGGTGCAGCAGAAAGCCGCCGCCTCTCAGGATCTCGTCCCCTTCCACGCCGCTCAGGCGCGCCAGCGTTCTAACCCTTAAATCCTTTTTGCTCTCGGTAAAGCTGAAGAAGAGCGCCGGGAGCAGATTGCGCGCCGCGACCTGGTCGCAAAGCTGCCTTAAAAAAGCGCTCTTGCCGCAGGAGGGCGGGCCGATCAGGAGGTAGAGACCGGGACGGATGCCGTTGAGAGCGCGGCTTAAGTTCGGGAAGCCGGATTCCAGGCCGGCTATCTCCCTAACCTCGCCGGCGCTTTCGAGCTCCGCGAGGAAGGAGTCCAGCTCCTCTCCTTCGGAAAATAATGGCGGTTTTTCGGCCATAGACGACGGGCACCAAGCTTACCCATTTTGCCTAACAGGAGCAAGGTAAAATCCCTATTGACAGGGGAGTGGGGATTGTACTAACCGTTGAGCCGCTCCTACCTGCCCACAGGCGAGTCGTAGAAGAAAGGGAGGGCGTTATGGACGAAGAAATAAAGGGCAAAGGCGTATCCAGACGCGACTTCTTGAAGGGGCTCGGCGGCGGCGCCATCGGCACGGCGGTCGTCTCCACGGGGCTCCTGGATACCGGTAAGGCCGAGGCCTACCCGACCGAGGCGACCGGCACGAGGCGCGGCAAATCGGTGATCAACCTCAAGGTCAACGGCAGAGGCTACCGTCTGGAGGTGGAGCACCGCGCCACCCTCGCCGAGCTGCTGCGCGACCAGCTGGGATTCACCGGCACGAAGATCGGCTGCAATCGCGGCGAGTGCGGCGCCTGCACGGTGATCCTCAACGGCCGCAACATCTACTCCTGCAGCCAGCTCGCGGTCTGGATGGACGGCAAGGAGATCTTGACCATCGAAGGGCTGGTCAAGGGGGAGAAGCTCGACCCGGTTCAAGAGGCCTTCATCGAGCATGACGGGCCGCAGTGCGGTTTTTGCACCTCGGGCCAGATCATGTCCGGGAAGGCCCTGCTCCTGCGCCAGCCGAATCCCACGGAGGCGCAGGTGCGCAGGGCGCTATCGGGAAATCTCTGCCGCTGCGGCAACTATAACCGGGAGGTGGCGGCTGTGCTCGCCGCCGCGAAGGCTCGCTAGGGAGGTCGCCATGGCACAAAAAGAATTTTCCGTCGTCGGCAAGAGAATCACGCGCATTGACGCGTACGAACGGGTGACCGGCCAGGCCCAGTACACCGGCGATATTCAACTGGCGGGAATGCTTTACGCCCGGCTCCTGCGCAGCCCCCATCCGCACGCGCGCGTCGTCAGTATCGACACCTCCAAGGCGGAGAAGCTCGCCGGCGTCAAGGCGGTGATCCATCACCAGAACGCGCAGGTGCCCTGGGCCAGCGGAGGCCACACCCACAGGAGATACATCTTCAACAACCCGGTTCGCTTCGTGGGGGACGCGGTCGCCGCGGTTGCCGCCACCGACCGCCACATCGCCGAGGAGGCCCTCGGGCTCATCGAGGTGAAATACGAGAAGCTTCCCCATGTCCTGGACCCGAACGAGGCGCTCAAGCCGGGCGCCCCCAAGATATCGACCGACGGGAACCTCTCGGTGGGCAAGGGCAACTTCAGCGCCCCGATCGCGGAGCAGTGGGGCGATCTGGAGAAAGGATTTAAGGAGGCGGACAGGATCTTCGAGGACACTTACATCAGCAAGCATGTGAACAACGCGCAGCTGGAGCCGCGGGCGAGCGTGGCCAAGTGGGAGGGGGGAAAGCTGACGGTCTGGGCCTCCACCCAGGGCGTTTCCAACGCCCGCACCGACATCGCCAAGGACCTGGGTCTGCCGCTGAGTAAAGTTCGGGTCATCTGCAAGTATATGGGCGCGGGCTTCGGCAACAAGAATCAGGCCCAGGATTACGATCTCATGGCGGCGGTCCTCGCCAAGGTGACGGGCCAGCCGGTCAAGGTCGAGTTTACCCGCGAGGACGACTTCATCGGCATGCATGGCCGCTGGGCCTCGGAGCAGCATTACAAGATCGGAGTGAAAAGGGACGGGACCATCACGGCAGTCGAGCTCGATGCCGTCACCAACGTCGGCGCGTACCGCAAGCAGAGCGGCAACCTGAGCGGCACTGACTTTTATCAAATACCCAATTTCAAAAAGGTGGTGAAGCCGGTCCACACCAATACCGTAGTCGGGGCCAACTATCGCGCCCCCGCCTACCCTCAATCGGTTTTCGGCTTCGCCTCGTTCCTCGATCAGATCGCCCACGAGATGGGGATCAACCCGCTGGAGATGTTCCTGAAGAACCGGGTTCGCCTCTACGCGAACAAGACCCCTTTTACTTCCAATTTCCTGGAAGAGTGCGCCGTCGAAGGGGCGAAAAAGGTCGGCTGGAAGGAAAAATGGCACAAGGCCGGCGCCGCTGCCGGACCAAAAAAACACGGCATCGGGATGGCCCTGGGAGGCTATCCTTTCCGGCCCGGCCTGGGGGCGGCCGCGATTCGGGTCAATCCCGACGGCACCGCTCACGTCCTGGTCGGAGTCACGGATATCGGCACCGGCGCCAAGACCACCATGGCGATCATCGCCGCCGAGGCGCTGGGAATACCGCTCAACCAGATTCAGCTCACCAACGGCGACACCGACGTCACTCCGTATTCAGTGGGCGAGTCGGGCAGCCGGACGACCCCTTTTACCGGACCCGCGGTGATCGCGGCGGCGGAGGATGTGAGAAAACTGATTTTCAACGTCGCCGCGCCGCAGTTGAAAGCCAAGGCGGAGGATCTGGATCTCAGGGACGGCAAGGTCTTCGTGAAATCGAATCCCTCGCAGAGCCTGCCTTTGGGCCGGGCTGTGGCACGGTCGGGCGAGCTCATCGGCCGCGCCACGACCAACCCGACTTTCAAGGGACTCGCGGGCAAGAGCTTTGCGGCCCATTTTGCCGAGGTGGAGGTGGATAGCCGGACCGGCCACGTGAAGATTACCCGCTACGTCGCCGTGCACGATAGCGGCACGATCATCAACCGGCTCGCGGCGGAGAGCCAGATCAAAGGCGGAGTGGTGCAGGGAATCGGCATGGCCTTAACCGAGGAGCTGCTCATCGACAGGTTCACGGCGATACCGCTCAATCCCAGCTACCGTGACGCCAAGGTTCCCACCCATCTGGAGGTGCCGGAAATCGAAGTCGTCTTCATCGAGCACCCCGATCCCTACGGCCCCTTCGGCGGCAAGGTGGTAGGCGAGCCGCCGATCACGCCGGCTGTGGCCACGGTCGCCAACGCGATTTTCAACGCCACGGGAAAAAGGATCAAAGAGCTGCCGATCACGCCGGACAAGATCCTGCGGGCGGCTCAAGTCTAACCCGGGAGGAAACCGTCATGAAAAGTTTTGAAAATATTAACGTGAGAAGCGTGAAAGAGGCGGTCGGCCTGCTGCAGAAATTTAACGGCGAAAAGAAAACCGCCCAGGTCGTCTCCGGCGGCACCGAGCTCCTGCAGCTCATGAAGGAGCGGGTGGCGACGCCCCAATATCTGATCAACCTGAAAACCATCCCCGGCTTGAGCTATATCAAGGAAGAGCGGAGCGGCTTTCGCATCGGCGCCCTGACCACGCTCACGGAGATCGAGGAGAACAAGAGCGTCCAGGAGAAGCTGCTCTTCCTTTCCCAGGCCGCGGGAGAGGCGGCCTCCCCTCAGCTCCGCAACGCCGGCACCATAGGCGGCAACATCTGCCAGCGCCCCTTCTGCTGGTATTTCCGCTCGGCAAGCTTTACCTGCCTGCGCAAGGGTGGAGAGCTCTGCTACGCGGTGACCGGAGACAGCCGCTTCCACGCGATCCTCGGCGGCGGCCCGAGCTATATCGTGCACCCCTCGGATATGGCGCCCGCGCTCATCGCTTTCGGGGCGCGCATCAAAATCGCCGGGCCCGCGGGAGAGAAAACCATCCCGCTGGAAAAGTTCTTCGTCCTGCCGCAGGTCGATTACAAACGAGAAAATATTCTTCAGCCGGGTGAGATCGTGACCGAGATCCAGATTCCCCATCCCAGGACCGGGAGCAAGGGCTTCTACCACAAGGTGCGAGAGCGGCAGGCCTGGGACCACCCGATCGTGAGCGTCTCGACCGTGCTCCAGGCTAAAGACGGCACTTGCCAGGAAGCCCGGGTGGTCCTCGGAGGCGTGGCGCCGGTTCCCTGGCGCGCCGCCAAGGCCGAGGCGTTCCTGCGCGGCAAAAAGGTCGACGAGGCGGCGGCCCGGCAGGCGGGCGAGATCGCCCTGGACGGGGCGAGGCCCATGAAAGACAACGGCTACAAAGTGGGTCTGGCTAAGTCGCTCATCCAGCGGGCGCTGCTGGCCTCGGTGTAGCCAACGCTACTAGGGTAACCCGAGCAAAGAATCCACTCGGGCTAGCGCCCGGCCGCGGACGTTGTAAGAGACCAGCCAATTCACTGTCAGGAGGCTCAAATGCGAAGGGGAGCGCTTGCGGCAATTTGGCTTCTCGCGGCTATTTCCTACCTGGGATTCGGCGCGCATCTGTACGCGCAGTCCCCGTATCATCAAGGGAAGACCGTCAGGCTCGTTCAGGGCCGCGAGCCGGGCGGCTCGGGCGACATACGGTCGAAAGTGGTCATACCTTTCTTACGGAAGTACATTCCGGGAAATCCCAATATCGTAAGCGAGTACATGCCGGGCGGCGGAGGCCGCAAGGCGGCCAACTACCTTTTCGGCACGGCGCGCCCGGACGGTCTTACCATCGGACACGTCAGCAGCGGCATCGTCACCAGCGCCGTTCTGGGGGAGACCGGGGTGCAATATGACCTCGATAAGTTCCATTGGCTCGGATCAACCGACAGCGCGTTCCACTACGCCTTCTTCATCCGGAAAGAGTTGGGGCTGAACAACATAGAGAAGCTGCAAGCATACTCCAGGCTCAGACTGGGCGCCACGTCCGTCGGCCATACGACGTACACTTACGGGAGGATTTTCGCCTGGCTTCTCGGTCTCAAAGATCCCAGATTTGTCCTGGGCTATTCATCCCTGGAAGTCGATGTGGCCATGGCGGGGGGAGAGGTGGATGCGCGCAGCAACAATACCGCTGAGGTGCTCCGCCGAACCCCCGGCGCGGTCAAAAAAGGGTTGTTCGATTTTGCGGCCGTCATGAAGATCCCCAGGGAAGACAAGGAGCCGGAGTTCGATCACCTTCCCGAGATCGACAGCTTCGTGAAATCGGACAGGGAGCGGCGCTTCCTGGCCCTGACGCGCGCCACGAGAAGCGTGGGGACCCCCTACATTGCTCCGCCGGCCACGCCCAAAGAACTGGTGCAGATTCTGCGGGAGGCTATGAATAAATCCTTTCGAGACCCCGAGTTCCGCAAGGAATACCGGAAGCTGACCAGAGACGATCCCAGTCCGATGATGCCGGAGAGGCAGGAAGAAGTCATAAGGACGGTGCCGCGCGACCCGGAGACGATCGAACTCTTCAAATTAGTCAACGGCGACAGGCCCCTGCCGTCCCGTTAGAGCTCCCCGTTTTTCGTCCTTCGACTTGGCTCAGCGCAGGCCCTCCGACCCCGCTCCACCGCTCCCCAATCGCATCATCGGCTCATGATGGGGCCCTCTTGCCTGCTCCAGTTTCATCCCCTTAAGAATTCCTATAAGCTGGCTCTATGCCGGAGACCGCGCATCCCAAAATGGCCTCAACCATCATCCTGCTTCGCCCTGAGGCCGGCGGAAAATTCGAGGTCTTCCTGACCCGCCGCCCTCCTGATATGGAGGTTTTAGCCGGGTTCTATGTTTTTCCTGGAGGCATCCTCGAGCAAAAAGATTACTCTGAACAGATGTTGCGGCGATGCCGGGGGCTGTCTTCAAGTGAGGCGCAGCGAACGCTCGGGAACGATCTCAGCCCTGAACTTTCTTTGGGCCACTCGGTGGCGGCGGTGCGGGAGCTCTTCGAAGAAGTCGGGATTCTCTTCTCGGTCACTGAAAACGGAGCAGCGCCGGACTTGCGGCAGGACGATCTTCAAAACAGGCTTGCGGAAAAGCGCCAATCCCTGGTTGCGGGAGGTATCGAGTTCCGGCAGCTCCTGGAGTCCGAGGGGCTCTACTGCGATCTCAGCCGCCCGGTTTATTTTTCTCACCGGGTAACTCGGACCAGCATCCTCTTTTCTCCTCTCAGGAAGTGGCAGAGAGTTTATGGCTGACGCCCGCCGAGGTTTTGGAGCGCTCTGAGAAAAACGGCTTCGCCCTGATGCCGCCTACCTTGATCGCTTTGCGCGCCCTCGCCGCCTTCGGCTCCTGGCAAACGCTACGCGAGCGTTACCCGCTAAAATAGTGAAGGGACAGGAGGAGAACTATGGCTAAGATCAAGCACATCGCGATCCGCGCCACCGAGCCTGAAAAGGCCGTGGCCTTCTATAAAGAGGTTTTCGGTCTCAAGCAGGTGGGCCTGGGCCGCAACGGTATCTATCTCTCCGACGGCCACATCAATCTCGCCATCTTGCGGTGCAAATCGGAGAAAGAAGGCGGCTCCGGGATCGTCGGCGTGGAACATATCGGCTTCCAGGTGGAGGACGTCGAGGGGACTCTTGCCAAACTAAGCCAACGCGGCGGCAAATCCCTGCTGGACCGGGTGGACGTCACGCCCACGGATGCCACCAACCCTCGATCGTATTACGAAATAAAATGTACCGGGCCGGATAACCAAATCATCGACATATCAGGCTCCGGCTGGGTCGGAACGGATTAGGAGGGCGGGGACGGAGACTGTTCGATACCCTCCGCCTCTTTGCCTATCTCGGATCGCGGCGTCCTGCCGTTGCGGTGAAAGCCGAGCCAATTCCACTGATCGGGATAACGGCGCACCATGGCCTCCAAATGGCCGGCGAAGAGG
>JACPDC010000297.1 GCA_016184235.1 Deltaproteobacteria bacterium
CACCAGTTGTTCGCCTCGTAGCCGGATACGCCGGCCTCTGCGATCGTCGGCACGTCAGGCAGGACGACGCTGCGCTTCGCCCCGCCGGTGCCCAGCGCCTTGACCTTGCCGGACTTGATATGGGGCATGAACTGAATGAGCGAGCCGAGAGTGGCCTGGGTATGGCCTCCGATCAGGTCGATCATCGCCGGGCCGCCGCCTTTGAACTGCACGATGGCGATATCGACGCCGGCTATCATCTTGAACAGCTCGGTCCCGAGATGCTGGAAGCTGCCGGCGCCGGCCGATGCGAAATTGAGCTTGCCCGGTTCCCGCTTGGCGAGCGCGACAAGCTCTTTCACCGAGCTGGCCGGAACGCTCGGATGGACGGCGAGCACGTTCGGTCCGGTTCCGAGCTTGGCGACCGGGGTAAAGGCCTTGACCGAATCGTACGGCAGCTTGTAGAGCCAGGTGTTGAACGCGTACGCGGAAGAGATGATCAGCAACGTGTGGCCGTCAGGCTCCGACTTCGCCGCGGCTTCCGTGCCGATGACGCCGCCCGCCCCGCCGCGGTTGTCCGCGACGACCTGCTTGCCGAGCCGCTCGGTCAGTTTGGTGGCGATCAGGCGCCCGACGATGTCGTTGCTCCCGCCTTGCCGAGCCGCTCGGTCAGTTTGGTGGCGATCAGGCGCCCGACGATGTCGTTGCTCCCGCCCGGCGGAAATGGAATGATGAGCCTGACCGGCTTCGCCGGGTAGCTCTGCGCCGCCGCCATGCCGGAACCGAGCACAACCGCAAAAATCATCACAACCGTGAAGAGACTCTGCGTGATCTTTTTCATTTTTTCCCCCTTTGTGTTGCCGTTCTTTTCTCTGCCTGCAACGTGTATTCCATATACAATGATCTACTGAAATAGATCAAGGCAAGGACCTCGCTCCCGGCTTTGCGGTTGCATGGCCGGGCGATTGTCAGTAAAGAAGGGTCGTTCGGGGACTCGCCTCACGCGCCGAAGGCAATAGAGCTCTGCTTATGTCGAAACGTCCAGTCTCGGTGCCTTCGGCTTGTTCGGCGGGCCCCCTCGCTCTACGGAGTGACCGAGGGGAGCGCGAGTGAGGCTGCGGATGTAGAGACGAAAAGGTTCGGTTAAACCACCGCTCCATCGGCCGCAGCCGAGAGCGCGTTCCCCGAGGGAGCAATTGCATCGATCTGGAGAGACGCCTCCGGCGGGAAGCGCGCCCCCGATGCGATGTTGGCTTACGCGCAGATGGGCCTCTTTCAACCGTCTAACAACTGGCTCGCAAAGAAAGGATAACGATGAAGATCGCGGTGATCGACGATTATCAAGACGCTTTCCGGACGCTGCGGTGCTACCCGAAGCTCAAGGGGCACGAGGTGATTGTTTACAATGACACGGAAAAGGATACGGCCCGTCTCGCCGAGCGGCTTAAAGAGGCCGACGCGGTGATCCTGACGCAGCAGCGCTCGCCTTTTCCGGCCGCGCTGATCGAGCGGCTGCCCAAGCTGAAGCTCATCAGCCAGACCGGGCGCACCACGGGACATATCGACATCCAGGCGTGCACCGAGCGCGGCGTCGTGGTCTCGGCGGCCGGCTTCGGCACCCCGCACCCGACCGCGGAGCTGACCTGGGGGCTGATCCTCGGCGCGCTGCGCCACATCCCGTACGAGGTGCGGCGCCTGAAAGAGGGCCACTGGCAGTCGACGGTCGGAGCTGCCGTGCAGGGAAAAACGCTCGGCATCTACGCCTACGGCCGCATCGGCAGCCTCGTGGCCCATGTGGGGCGGGCCTTCGGCGCGCGCGTGCTGTGCTGGGGCCGGGAAGGATCGCTCAAGCGCGCGCGCGAGGCAGGCTACGAGGTCGCGCAAAGCCGCGAGGCCCTCTTCGCCGAAAGCGACATCTTAAGTCTCCATCTCCCGCTCAATAGCGAGACACGCGGCATCGTCACGCGCGAGGAGCTTCAGCGCATGAAGCCCACCGCCCTTATCGTCAACACGAGCCGCGCCGGGGTCATCGCCGAAGGAGCGCTGGTCGAAGCCCTGAAGGCCGGCCGCCCGGGCTCTGCGGCGGTGGATGTCTTTGAAGACGAGCCTGTGCTCGGCGCAGCTCACCCGCTGCTCAAAATGGACAACGTCATCGCCACGCCGCACCTGGGCTACGTCGAGAGGGAGAACTACGAGCTTTACTACGGGGTCGTGGTCGATCAGGTTCTCGCCTACGCGGCCGGTAGCCCCGTCAACGTGGTCAATCCCGAGGCGGTAAGAAAAAAATAGAGCGGCTCCATCTGCCGGCGGCAAGGCCGAGGGCGATAACGGCTAGAAACAGGAAGAGCGACGGATAGATCGCCTGCTGTGGCGGCTCCACGGCGGTCACGTTGATCTCTCGTTCCTCTTGAATCGGACCGCTTCCCTGCACCCAGCCGATACTGGTGATCCGGTAGGCGGAGCCGTCCGTGAAGTGGAAGCGCAGGCTGAATCGACCGTCGGTCGGTATCGCATTGAGAAAAAACACCCTCTTTTCCTTTTCCAGGTGAGTGATCAGGAGCGTCAGCCGGACCGGAACCGTTCCGGCGCTTTTTCCTTCAGTGAGACGCCAGTCGATCCGGCTCGGCTGGCCGACTACGGCCGGGCCCACCTCCAGCTTGGCCACCAGGCCATCTGCGCCTCCTTTAGAGTCCCCGGCCATGCCCGCGGCCGGCGCGAGAGCGAAGACGACTGATAAAAAAATCCATGCCGCGCGCATTCTTCTCACAAGCCCCGTTTGCCGCCTGTAAAAAGTCTTCCAGCCATGATACCGAAGACGAAAAGCGCGAGCGCAAAAATTGCCAGATAGAAGAGCCTCATCCGGTTTTCCCTGATCTCCAGGTCAAAGACGCGCTCTATCCCCGTCCCCTCCTCGGCAACGGCCCTAACCTCCAGACGGTAAACCCCTCTGATAGGAAACAGGTATTCCCACGCGGCCCTGCCTTGCAAGATGGGCAGATCCATCTCAAGCAGCGGCGTTCCTTCGATCACAGGGAAGTCGGTGGAGAAGAACCGTCCAGGCGCCGGGGCAACGAGCCGGATATGCGCCGTTCCCTTCTTAAGCGCTCTTCCATTGGAGTCGAGAATAATCAGAACTGTTCTGACCGGCTCCGCGAGGGGACGAACCTGCTTCAGCAACGGAAAGGTTTGCATGCCGATCTCCCCGCCCGCTCCCTGCGCGGGGGCGGCCCGCGCGGAAAAAAACAGACAGAGGAAAAGGGCCAGCCTTACGATCAGTGGCAAGGGACGATCGCCAGGGAATGGCGAAAATCGTGGAGCGTATCGTGGAGGGGCGGATACGTCGCGCCAAGTAAATAGTAAAGAATAAAACCTGATAACAGGAGCAGCATGCCCGACTTTATGAGGAAGGAGAGAGAGTCGGGAAGCGCGAGACTTTTCCAGGTGGCAACTACTTTTTCCATAGTCGATAACTGGAAGCCATTTTTGCCCCAATCCGAACCGCCTGTCAAGTTCAAAGAGAAAGGTTCGTTCGGGGGCTTACCTCGCTCCCCGAAAGCAATAGGTCCGTGGGCTCTTTGAACAGTTTAGTCTCGGTGCTTTCGGCTCGCTCGGCAAATCCCCTCACTACCGGGCGAACCGCCGGAGGTGGATCGAAAGATCGATGCACCAGACGTGCAGTCGCAGAATTTGGAAAACGGCGGCGGCTTTTCCCACTTCGGAGAATAAAACTAGGTCAGTTCCAGGCGTAAAGCAGGAGAAAGGGCTTCAGGTAACCAGTGGCATGTTATTTGCGGACTTGAGCCACGTAAAACAGTTTCAGCCTATGGCACAACCTCTCCGCCAGGCCAACAATACGGAAACCCTCCAGGAGGATGTCTGGATCCCCAGTGTCTGCCGGGTCTGCTCGAACTGCTGCGGCATCCGGGTCCACCGCGTGAACGGCGTTATTGTAAAGATCGAAGGCGACCCCGCGAACCCCCACAACTCCGGAAAGATATGCGCCAAGGGAATGGCCAATATCATGAGCTTCTATGATCCGGCCCGTCCCAGATTTCCCCTGGTGCGAACCAACTCCGAAAAAGGGCCCAGCATCGACCCGGAATGGCGGGAGATTTCCTGGTATGAGGCGCTGGACATCGCGGCCGCCAAGATCCAGGCGGCGGTGCAGCAGGACCCGCGCAAGCTGGTCATCCTCCGCGGCACCGGCGAGGCGGACTGGGTGGGGAGCTGCGTCGGAGCCTTCGCCAAGGTCTTGAACACGCCGAACTTCGCCGGCGGTCCTTTTTTCGCCACCCACGTCGACGCCTGTTATCTGATGAACGGCACCATGCATGTCGAGATCGACCTGCCGCGCTGCCGTTACCTGCTGCTGTTCGGCTCGCAACGCGGCGGCGTGGTGAACCACGATGCCATGCGCGCCGCCAGGGAGATGGCCGACGCGCAGGCCAGGGGAATGAAGCTGGTGGTCGTGGATCCGGTCTCCAGCCCGATCGCCTCCAGGGCGACGGAGTGGGTCCCGGTCCGCCCCGGCACCGACGGCGCGCTGGCCCTGTCGATGCTGCACGTGCTGGTCAACGAGCTCGCCATCTTCGACCGGAAGTTCCTCCAGGCCCACACCAATGCCGCCTATCTGGTCGGGGACGACGGCCTCTACATCCGCGACCACGGCTCGGGCAAGCCCCTGATGTGGGACGAGAGCGCCCGGCGCTCCTTGCCCTTCGATGAATCGGCATCCCCGGCCCTGGAGGGAGAATTCCAAGTGGGAGGCTGCTCGTGCCAGCCGGCCTTTGCCCGGCTCAAGGAACAGCTGAAGGGATATGTCCCCGAGGCGATGGCCGAAGTCACGACGGTGGCGGCGGAGCGAATACGGAGACTGGCGCGGGAATTCGGCGCGGCGGCCGCCGTCGGCGCCACCATCGTGATCGATGGAAAGACTCTTCCCTACCGTCCCGCCTGCGCCTTCTGCGACAGCCGCGGACTCTCTTCGCACCAGTTCGGCATGTGGGCGAGCATGAACGTCCATTTGCTCAACATGATCGTAGGAGCCCTGGACGTCCCCGGAGGCAGTCTCAGCACGAACATCCTCGGCCCCGGCGAGCAGCCCCGCGTCGAGGAGAGCGAAGACGGGCTCGTGGTGGCGACCCCCGCGGACGTGCGCTCCTACCCCGCGCGCAGGCCCCGCCCGCCGGAAACCGTCAACCTGCGCGAGATGCTGCCGCTCGCGCGCGCCATGGGCACGGTCATGATGGGGCTGAGCATGGTGCACCATCCCTACCTCCTGCCTTACGAGCCGGAGGTGCTGATCCTCAACAACTTCAACATGATGATGTCGGGCGTGGAGCCGGCCCTGCTCGCCGAAGCGCTCGGCAAATTCGCTTTCGTCGTGTTCCTGGGAGACAAGCTCTGCGAGACCGCGGAGCTCGCCGATCTGTTTCTTCCCCTCCTCCATCCGATGGAAAGGCTGGATTTTCCCATGAACTCCATGCGCGGATGGATCAACGGCGACCAGTGGTATTTCACCATGCGCCAGCCTTTGAATGCGGAGCCGAGCCCGCGCAAGCATCCGGCGGAGATCTACTTCGAGCTGGCCCGGCGGCTCGGGATTTTGGATCGCTTCGTGCCTCGCGTGAACCGGGGTCTCGGCTTGAAAGAACCCTATGCCCTGGAAAGCTCCCGCAGGTATTCGGTGGAAGAGATCATCGAGCGCCACATAAAATCCAGTCTCGGCGCGGAGCATGGACTGGAGGAGCTCAAAGCGAAGGGCTTCGTGGCCAGACCCCGAACCCTGGCTGAGAGGTTTCCCAGGGCGCTTGCCCGCCTCCCGCGCGCCCACCTCTACTTCGAGTTTCTGCCCGAGGCAGGGCGGGAGCTGGCAGCTATGGCGGCAGAGGCCGGCCTCCAGGTAGACACCAGGGGCTTCCAGGCTCTGCCCTGCTGGTATCCCTGCGCGGCCGGGGAGCATGCCACCCCGGACCACGATCTTTCTCTCATCAACTACAAGCTCCCCTTCCACGCAGCCACCATGACCCAGGATAATCCGTGGCTCGCCGAGCTGGCAAGCCACCACCCCCATGCCTACAAGTTTCTGATCAACAGGGAAACAGCAGCCAAGAAAGGGATCGTTGACGGCGATGAGGTTCTAGTGGAGACGCCTGCCGGCGCTAAAGCTCAGGGCATCGTTAAGCTCTCGCAATGCATCCACCCGGAGGTCGTCGCCGTCGCCTCCGCCTTCGGCCACTGGGCCAAGGCGCGGAAGACCGCCCGCGGCCGCGGCGCCCATTTTAATTCCCTCGTTCCCTACCGCGCCTCACAGATCGATTTCATGTCCGGTCTCATGGACGCCTGCGTGAAGGTCAAAATCAGCAAGCTTCCGCCGCCGAAGCGAAAAACCAGGCGGTTTCTGGCAACTCTGCTTCGCCAAACGCGCTCCGCCTAAAATCCCTTCTTCCCTTATCGGCAACTCATTGACAGCAGCGGCAGCTTATGGCATTTATTGCCATAATGGCGAGGAAGCCGCGCGCGGTCCTGCTACAACATGACGATGTTTACGACGAAGAAGGATGGAGGATTATCATTAAGATCTGGAAAGTGCCGGTGAGCCGAACGAGCCCTGAGGGTATCGACTATTCCCTCTCTTTGATTTCGCCCGAGGGAGAAAGGGTGGTGGGTTACGATAACCATTGGCCAAAAGGTCACCATCGTCATGTCCTAGTCGAGGAAGGTCCGTACACTTACGGAGGCATAGACGCCTTAGTCGCCGACTTTAAAACTGATGTTATAAGGGTTAGGAGGAAAGGGTCATGAAAGTTAGGAAGGTTAAGATTGGGCTCCGCAGCAGCGATGATGTGCTGAGAGAAGCAGCCGAAACTATGAAGAGGGTGGCGGCCGGCAAAAGGGTCAAGCCCAAAGGCCATCGCCTTTTTTTCACGAGCCCCGAGGCCCTGCGCCGGTTCCTGACTCCCAAAAGGTTAGAGCTCATCCGCCTCATCCGCGAGCGAAGACCGGACTCCATCAATGAACTAGCGGCTCTTGCTCGCCGTGACTTTAAAAGAGTCTATGAGGATGTCATGGGGTTGGCCGAGGCAGGCCTACTGGAGTTAGCTACAAACAAGGGCCGGAAGAAAGCCCCACGCGTAGCAGATGAGTTACGGTTGGAGATCGTGGTATAAGGTCTGAGGAAGGTTTCTCCAACA
>JACPDC010000298.1 GCA_016184235.1 Deltaproteobacteria bacterium
ACCGGTCGGTCCAGGCCATCAAGGGCGCCGATCGTCCCATTCTTCCGGACTTGGAGAGGGCCGAGTTGATTGCCGCGCTGGAGATGGTAGACTATGTTATATGCTTCGACGAGCCCGACCCCTATGAGGTGATCCGGGCGCTACAGCCCGACGTGCTGGTAAAGGGAGGGGATTGGCCCAAGGATAGAATCGTGGGGGCGGACATCGTGGAAGGAAGGGGCGGGGAGGTCATGGTCATTCCGCATCTCGAAGGCTACTCCACTACTGAGATTATCGAAAGGATGCGCAAGAAATAAAATGGCAAGAATATGTGCGATCTGTGGGAAGGGACGTTCCGTGGGGCACAACGTCAGTCACGCCAACAACAAAACCAAAAGGATCTGGCAGCCCAATCTCCAGACGGTGCGGGCGCGCGTGAGCGGCCGTGTCCGGCGGATCCTGGCGTGCACTCACTGCATCCACGCGGGCCGGGTCGTAAAGGTCGCCTGATATCGTGCTCGTGGCTCGTTGCTCGTGCTCGTCACGAACACGAAACACGATCACGAACACGACCTAGCCTTTCGCCCTGGTCGCCTTGTAAACGCCCTTTACTCTCGTAATATTTCGCAGCACGCGCTTGAGCTGGTCCGAATTCGTGATCATCACCTCGAAGGTGTTCACGGCCTTCTGATCCGGAAATGTGCGCACCTGGGCGCGGGCTATATTGACATCGTTGATCGGCCGCGGCGTCTGCCCATTGTCCTGCCAGGTCACCTCGACCTTCCTGTGCGGATCGCTTTCCAGGACCGTAGAGCAGCCGGAGACGTGGACGGTCACGCCCCTGCCGCGCGTGATGAACCCGACGATCTCTTCGCCCGGCAACGGGTGGCAGCAGCGGGCGAAGCGCACCAGGACATCCTCCACCCCCTGGACCTTGATAGCCAGGTCCCGTTTCTGGCCCGACACCATGCGAAAGAGGCGCTCCAGCGTTCCCTCGCCCTGCTTCCTCGCGGGCTCGAGCTTATCCAGCGGGACCACCTTCGCCAGGATCTGGCGCGGCGTGACCTTCCCGTAACCGATGCTTGCCAGGAGGGTCTCTTCGTCCTTCATTCCCAGCTCTTTGGCGATCGAATCGATCTTCCCCTCGCGCCTGAGCCCGACGTAATCGAGCTTGTAGCGATGGAGATCGCTCTCCAGAATTTGCCGTCCGAGGACCACGCTGCGCTCGCGCTGCTGCGATTTAATCCAGTTGCGGATTTTCGACTTGGCCCTGGCCGTCTTCACCAGCTTGAGCCAGTCCCGGCTGGGAGTCTGCTGATGCGTGGTGATGATCTCGATCGTGTCCCCGCTGCGGAGCAGATATTTCAAAGGGACCAACTGGCCGTTGACCCGGGCGCCGGTGCAATGGTGCCCAACTTCCGAATGGATCCGGTAGGCGAAATCGATCACCGTGCACCCCTTGGGAAAATTGAGCAGATCTCCTTTCGGAGTAAAAACATAGACCTCCTCCGGAAAAAGATCCTCTTTGATGCTGTGGAGAAACTCCTGCGGATCCTGCATGTTCTGCTGCCACTCGATCAATTGGCGCAGCCAGGCGAAGCGCTGAATCTCGTTGAACTGGAAGTCCTTACCCTCTTTATAGCGCCAGTGGGCGGCGATTCCTTCCTCCGCGACGCGATGCATCTCGTGGGTGCGGATCTGAATCTCCATGCGCTCCCCGTAGGGTCCGATCACGGTGGTATGGAGCGACTGGTACATGTTCGCCTTGGGCAGGGCGATGTAGTCTTTGAAGCGACCCGGCACCGGCTTCCAATGGGCGTGAATCACCCCCAGGGCTTCGTAACACTCCCGCGCCGCATCCACCAGGATACGGAAGGCCACCAGGTCATAGATCTGATCGTACAAGAGGCTCTGGCTCTCCATCTTTTGGTAGATGCTGTAGAAGTGCTTCGGCCGCCCGGTCACATCGGCGTCGATCCCCTCTTCCTCGAGCTTCTTGCTGATAATGGAAATAACCTCGTTGATGTACTTCTCTCGCGCCGCCTTTTTTTTCGCCACGTTCCGCTTGAGCTGGTAATAGATCTCGGGGTGCAGGTATTTGAGCGCGAGATCCTCCAGCTCGTCCTTGACCCACGCGATGCCCAGGCGATGGGACAGGGGGGCGTAGATCTCCAGGGTCTCCTGGGCGGTGGCGATTTGCTTTTCCACCGGGAGATGGCTGAGGGTTCTCATGTTGTGGGTGCGGTCGGCGAGCTTGATCAGGATGACGCGGACATCCTTGGCCATCGCCAGGATCATCTTGCGGAAGTTCTCTGCCTGCTTCTCCTCGTGGCTGGTGAAATTGACCCGGCTCAGCTTCGTGACCCCGTCGACCAGCGCGGCGATCTCCGGCCCAAAGAGGCCTTTGACCTCGTCCAAAGTAGTCAGGGTATCTTCGACGGTGTCATGCAGCAACCCGCCGACGACACTCGGGACATCGAGCTTAAGATCGGCGATAATGCCCGCAACTGCCATGGGGTGCACCAGATAGGGCTCGCCCGACAGGCGCTTCTGCCCCTTATGCACCTTGGCGGAGAAATCATAGGCCTGCCGGATCAGCCCTACGTCGGCCGTAGGGTGATAGGCCTGAATCTTTTCCATTAAATCGGTTACTTTAGGCTCTCTGCTCATAACCTAGCCGTCAGCCTTCAGTCCGTAGATCCTGCTGAGCGCTGATCGCTGACGCCCGAGCGCTTTATACCTGGAGATCCTCTGCCGCTCGGCGACAACGATAGATTTGAGCGAGGCCAGGGCCTCGCCGATCTCCCGGTTCACCAAAAAATAATCATACCGCACGATCGCCCGAATTTCACGCCGGGCGTTTTCCAGGCGCCGCCGGATATTCTCGCGCCGGTCCGTTCCCCTGCCTGCCAGCCGTTTCTCCAGCTCCTGCCAGGAAGGAGGCAGGAGAAATATGGAAACGGCGCGAGGGTATAGTTTCTTGATCTTGCGCGCCCCCTGGACGTCGATATCCAGCAGGATATCGCGCCCCCTGCGCACGCTGCGGTCCAACGGAGACCGCGGGGTGCCGTAGAGCGCGCCGTGAACCCTGGCCCACTCGGCAAAGCCGCCCCGCGCCCGCATAACGGCGAACTTTCCTTTCCCGACAAAAAAATAGTCACGACCGTGCATCTCCCCCGGTCTCCTCGGACGGGTGGTGTAAGAAACGGAAAGCAGCATCTCCGGAAAGATTTTCAAGAGACGGCTGATCAGCGTGGTCTTTCCGGCGCCTGACGGAGCCGAAAGAATGAATATGCCTCCCTCGCGCTCGGCGAGGGCTCTGCTCGACCGGGTCATTCTAGGTTCTGCACCTGTTCTCTGATCTTTTCCACTTTCTCCTTGCCTGCCAGCACCAATTGGACGACCGGCAGTTGCGGGGCCTTCGAACTGATGGTATTGAGCTCCCGCTGTATCTCCTGAAGGAGAAAGTCGACTTTTTTGCCCACGGGTCCCCGTTCCTGGATCAGGCGCGCCAATTCCTCGACATGGGCCTTGAGCCGGACCACCTCTTCGTGAATATCGCCCTTGAAGTTGGGGCCGGCAGCTTCCGCTGTCTCCTTGGGCCCGTCAGGAAAATTTCCTCCGTCCCGCAACGACAGGGAGTCTTTGAGGCGCGAAGTGATCCTCTCCCCCGCTTGTGTCAATTTCCCGGAGACGGTCCGCAATGCGCGGATCTGGGCCTGAACATCGAGCTTGAGCTGCCGCCCTTCCCGCTCCCTGGAGCGCTCGAGCTGCTTTAGGGCGAGATTCAAAGTGCGCAGGACTAAAGCCTTCTCGTCATCCTCCCCGGCCTCGGCCTCGCCGACATGGAAGAGTTCCGGAAGGCTGGCACAGAGCGAAACGTCGACCTCGCCTTTGAGGCCGAATTTGCTCTTCGCGTGGCGCAACGAGCCGAGATACTGCCGCAACAGCCGCTCGTCCAATTCGAGCCTACGACCCTGGCCCCGAAGCTGGGAGCGCGCGATGAACACCTCGACGCGGCCGCGGGAAATCCTCTGCCGGATCGCCTTTCGGATCTCCTCCTCGATAGAGAGATACTCTCTCGGCACCCGCAACTGGAGGTCCAGGTGACGGTGGTTCAAGGTGCGCGCCTGGACCGCAATTTTAGCCCTTTTCCCCTGCCCGGCCGCCTCTCCATATCCGGTCATGCTTTTCATTTTCGCCTCCGGATCACCTGCCGCAGCCGCGCCGAAGAAACCGCCACCGTTCCCACCTCCTCGCCGACGAGACCCGCCGCAAGGTTGCCGATAACCGCCGCCTCTTCATAGCTCGAGCCGCTCGCCAAGGCCAAGGCGCATGCGGCCACCACCGTATCGCCAGCGCCAGTGACATCAAACATCTCGCGGGCCTCGGTGGCGAGATGTCTCATCTCCCGGCCCGGTTGAAAAAGGCTCATCCCCTGTGATCCAAGCGTGATCAGAACCGCTTTGGCCTGCCATATTTCCAGCAGTCTCCTGCCCGCCTGGCGCAGCGAGCCCTCGTCTCGAATGTCTATCCCGGCCGCCTGGCTCGCCTCCTCGCGGTTGGGGGTCACCAGGGTGGGGTTCCTGTAAAATATGAAGTTTTCTTTCTTCGGATCCGCCACGCAGATCAGATTCTTGCTCCGGACCAGGTCGGCTATGACTTCGAGCAACTCAGGATGAATCACCCCTTTGCCGTAGTCCGAGATGACGATGCCGTGGCATCGAGGCGCCTGTTGCTCGACAAATCGACGGATTCTGCGCCGGAGCTTCTCCCCGATCCCGTCCTGGGATTCCCGATCCAGGCGGACTATCTGCTGATGGCGCGGACGCGCGATGACCCGGCTCTTCTGCGTCGTCCTGAAATCAATCTCCGAAAAAACGCCGCTCTTCGAGATCCCGATCCCACGCAATCCCTGAAGGAGCTTTCTCCCCGCCTCATCCCGCCCGACGACGCCGCACACGGTCACCTTGCCGCCCAAGGTGCGGATATTGTGAACCACATTGGCCGCGCCCCCGAGCCGATAACTCTCGGAGTTCACCCGCAGCACCGGCACCGGGGCCTCCGGAGAGATGCGCTCGACATCTCCCCATATAAAGCGGTCGAGCATCAAATCGCCCACCACCAGAATGCGGCGGCGGCGGAATTTTCCGAGGACGGCCGAAAGCCTATTTCTGGACACCAACTCGATCACCCTCCCTCTGCGCCGGCCCGGTATCCTCGCCGCAGCGAGTCTCCAGGAGCTCGTAATAGTAATCCTCGTTTCTTCGCGCCATTTGCTCCATGGTAAAATGCCGGAGGACGCGCTCTCGACCTCTCGCTCCCATCTCCCGCGCCACGGCGGGACGGGAGATCAGCGTCGCGATGGCCCCGGCCAACGCCTGTGCATCGCCGGGCGGCACCAGCAATCCGGTTACGCCGTCGTCGACGATTTCCGGAAGTCCCCCCGCCCTGGTCGCCACTACCGGCAGGCCCGCCGCCATGGCTTCCAAAACAGAGACCCCCAGCCCCTCGTACAGCGAGGGCAGGACAAAGAGATCGATAGAACATAAGAAGCCGGGAATATCCCCCACGAAGCCCGCGAACTCGACATCCCCCCCCAGCCCCAGCGACAGCGCGATCCGCTCCAGCGTTTGCCGTTGCGAGCCCTCGCCGGCGCACCGGTATCTCAGCCGATGGTCCTGCTGCTTCAGCAATGCTGCCGCCTCAAGCAAAAAGAGATGCCCCTTTCTCTCTTCCAATACCGCAACCGTTCCCACCACCAGCGGGGCGCGGCCCGGTTCTGCCGCGCGTCGCGCTGGAAAGGGCCCGGGATCGATGCCGCTGGGAATCAGGCGAATCTTTTCCCGCCGGACGCCTCCCTCCGCCAGCAGGTCGGCGATCTTGCGCGATATGGCGACGACCCCGTCGACGCGCCGGTTATAGAGAAAATCGACGTAGCGATTCCTGCGGACGGGATAGTCCATGCGCCGCGTCACTACATAGCGAATCCCCGGGTGCATCCGCCCGAGCCACAGCGAGAGCGCGTGGGCCCGCTTCGTGTGGAAATGGACAATATCATACCCTTCCCTTCGAATCAGCCGCCGCAGGGAGAAGACCGGTCTCAAATCCAGTTCGTTCCTGAGCGACAGGGGAAATGTCTCGATCCCTTTCCGTCGCGCCGCCTCGGCCAAAGCCCCCTGAGGGTGGCACATAAGATGATTCCGATGCCCCCGCCCGGCAAGATAGGTGAAAAGACCCATCACCTGGCATTCCCCACCGCCCCAATTTCTCTCCGGGTCTAGGTGGAGGATTTTTAGCGGTCCTCGATCGCTAGCCACTCCCGCCCCCGCTCCGCTCCTTCCCTTCGGTAAACTCAGGGCGGGACTTCGAGTGAGCCTCAGTCGAACTCTGAGCATCGTCGAACCGCAGCTCCCGCTCTCTCAACTTGGCGTATTTCAGGAAGACATAAATCGCG
Source organism: Deltaproteobacteria bacterium (assembly GCA_016184235.1). GTDB lineage: Bacteria > Desulfobacterota > Binatia > UBA9968 > UBA9968 > UBA9968. The sequence continues at coordinate 6,437 of JACPDC010000298.1, forward strand.
GCGGTTGCGGCGACAAAAAAACCGGGAAAGCCCTCCAGGAATCCCCTCTTCCACACATAGGATCGGAAGAAACGAAATGGAGGGCGGCACAGATTGTCCATGGCGCTCCAGCGCCTGCCTTGAGCTTCCAGCTCCCCGGACGAGACATTGGTGAAGTGGTTGATCCGCTCCAAGTGGTCGGCGATGTCCCTGTAGGAAAAGTGGTGCAGCGGATGCTTCAGGCGGCGCGCCTTGCCGCTGATCAGGATCCGCTCGTGGGGATCCGAACCGCCCCAACTCGCCAGCTCACGCCGAAAGACCCGGACATCGTAATCCGGATACCAGCCGCCGCGCCACCACCAGCGCCCCAGGTAGCGTACCAACCGCGGCACCAAAAACGCGGCGTACCGAGTCCCGAGCCCTTGCAAGGCGTCCTGGATTTCCTCCCGCAGCGCCGCCGGAACGCGCTCGTCGGCGTCGACCAAAAACACCCAGTCCTTGGTCGCCTGGGAATGGGCAAAGGCCTTCTGGTCCCGATACCCCGCCCAGGGGCGCTGAATGACGCGGTCCGTATACTCCCTGCAGATCTCGACCGTCCCGTCCGTGCTGAAAGAATCCACCACCACGATCTCGTCGCACCACTTGAGGCTCTCGAGGCAGGCGCGAATGTTCTCTTCCTCGTTGAAGCAGACAACGATAAACCACCTCTTCAACTTCTCCAACCTAGATGCTATAAAGGCGCCGCACTCAAGGCCCGAAAAAAGCGCGCATGCAAAAGTTGCAGGAGATACTCAAGCTCCCCGGGATGCTGACACCGGACGAGGTGGTCTATCTCCACCGCCTCGGAGGCGAGAGCCCGGCCGGAGGAGTCATCGTGGAGATCGGCAGCTGGAAGGGCAAATCGACGATTTGCCTGGCGCTCGGCTCCATGGCGGCGGGGAGAGCGAAGGTCTACGCGGTGGACCCGCACAAACCGCTGGCCGAAGAAGGCTATGTCGAGGACACGGAGGCCGAATTTGTAAAGAATATCAAGGCCGCAGGGGTGGAAGGCCGCGTGGTTCCTCTGGTTATGACCTCAGAGCATGCGGCGCGCGGCTGGGATAAGCCTGTCGCGCTCCTCTGGATCGACGGCGACCACCGCTACGAGCAGGTCAAGCGGGATTTCCTCCTCTGGGAGCCCCATGTCATGGAAGGGGGAATCATCGCCATGCACGACACGATCCGCAAGAAGGGGCCGAAGCGCGTTCTCTGGGAGAGCGTCTTTCACTCGGACCGTTTTCAAGGAATCTCGATCGTCGACAACATCACTGCCGCCCGAAAAGTGAGACGGCTTACGATCCGGGCAAGATTGGCGAAATGGGCGACGATCGGCTGCCGGGCTCTTTATATCGCCGGGCGAAAATTGCGCCTGCCTTACGCGAAGCCGGTCGGAAGGCGGATCTTAAGAAAGCTGACAACCTAAGCCGGGGACTGAATCATTTGAGTCGTTCGAATTGTTTGAGTCGTTTGAACCGTTCAAATCGTTAAAGCGCATTGAACGGCTTGAACTACTTGAACGCCTCGAACGATTTGAACTTTTCTAAGAGCATGGCCCTATAGTGGTAGTAGCGGCCCTTGGCCCGATACTTTCTTCGCTCATTTCCTATCAGGGAGAACCAGCCGAAGGTCCAGATCGAGCGCAGGAGATTCGGCACGATCGTCAGGATGGAGCTTCGCTTATAGGCGAGGCGGCTCCTGCCCTGCTGCTCGTGCCTGAGCCGAAAGAATTCTTCCGTGAGACGGCTCGGGTCGAGCTCGTTGTACACCGCGGCCTTCGGCTCGTAGCCGATCCTGCGACCTGCCTGTAGCACCCTCTTGGCGAATTCAACGTCCTCGGATATCCCATGGCCGCCGGGCCCGAGCCTCTCGTCAAACAGTCCTACCTGATCGAAGACCTCCCGCTTGACCGCGATGTTCCCGCCGGTCAGGGTCTTGATGTCGGTCCCGCTGGGATAACCGTAGTCGATAAAGTCGACCGTTCGATACCGCTTCAGCCCCTTCTGGAGATCGGCATTCTCCCGATCCCGGGGATACATGAGAACGGAGCCCTGCATAATGTCATGAGGATGAGCCGCGAAAAAGCCGGTTGTGGCCGCGAGCCAATCCGGCGCGACTTCAAGATCGTCGTCGAGAAAGGCGAGGATCGAGCCGGTCGCTGCGCGGATCGCCTTGTTTTGCGCCCGGCACTTACCGGGGACAGGCTCCCGGATCTGCCGGCAGCGCATGCCTCCCCGGGCGCCATGCTTGCCGACCAAATCTTCCACTGCCCGCGCCCTGCCCTCGTCCGCGGCATTGTTGGCGACAATGACTTCATGATCTATGCCGGCCGATCCGTTGAGTCGAGAGAGACCGTCCAACAATCGGCCTACCTTCTCTACTCTGCCTGAGGTTGCAATGATGATGCTGATACTGCTCGCCACGAGGAATCACGCCCACCGAAGCTGATAGAGTCGATACTTCAAAGAAAAAGGACAAAGAGAGGCGGCCTTCCCTATGGCCTGCGCGGCCCCCGGCCTATCGCCGTTCTTCCACCGCCCTTTGGCAAGGCGATAATACCGGTAGGCCGTGCGCCTGGCAATCCGCCCCGAACCCAGCGCCCCTTTCGCCTGGGGAAACTCCCGCACCAGCTTTTCGATGATCCGAATATTTTCCAGCAGCCGCCGCTCCTGATCCTGCCCGATGTTGCCTCCATGCTTGCGATAGAGAAACACCACGCGATCCAGATAGGCGACGGGATAGCGCATGAACAGACGGAAAGACAAATCCAGATCCATGCAGATCCGCAAACTCTCATCTAGGCCGCCGATCGCCAGGAACGACTCCCTGGAGATCAGTGCGGCCTGGAGCCGCACAATGCTTTTTTCAAAGAGGTCCACGAGCCGCACTCCGTCGCGGGCCAGGCGCGCGGACTTCTCCCTCGGAATAATCGTGTCCCTTTTATGCTCCGGGCCTCCCAGATAGGCCCCGTTGGCAAAGACCATGCCCAGATGCGGATTTTTCTCAGCGTAGTCGAGGAGAAACTCCAATTGATCGGGGAGGCAGATATCATCCGAATCCTGGATGGCGATCCACCGCCCCCGGGCGTGCCGGACGCCGAGATTTCT
>JACPDC010000299.1 GCA_016184235.1 Deltaproteobacteria bacterium
TGAGTGAATCCGGCCAGGGACGAGAGTTGAGAGCCGAAGCCGGGGTGGTGCGCGTGCGGCCCGCTCTGTCCCAGATTGGAGCTGCTCAGCATGATGAGGTCGGGCTTGATCGTTCTGAGAATCTCGTAGTCCAGGCCGAGCCGCTTCATGGTTCCGGGGCTGAAATTTTCGATCACCACATCGGACCAGGCGGCGATCCGCTTCGCCAGGTCCGTCGCTTTGGGCGCCTTTTTTAGGTTCAAGGTGATGTCGAGCTTGTCGTTGTTGCACAGGGCGAAGAGCCCCGAGCGGTTGAGACCATGGATGTTGTCCTTGTAGGGGGGATAGTGCGTGCGAAAGCCGTCCGGACGCGCGTGCGACTCGATGTGAACGACCGTCGCCCCCTGATCGGCCAGGTGTTTGCCGACCACGGGGCCGGCGGCAAAGGCGGCGAATTCTACGACTTTGATTCCCTCTAAGGCCTGCATTGTTCGTTATTCGTATATTCGTTATTCGTCTATTCGTGTAATCGCCATTCGAGGGGAGGAGCTTGGGAGGACGATTAACGAGTAACCAATAACGAGTAACGTCAAATGACCCTTTCCCTCTTCAACTCCGCCAGCTCTTCTTTCTTGAGTCCGATCTCCCCGCAATATATCTCCTCGTTGTGCTCGCCGATGAGCGGGGCCCGCCGCCAGATCCTGCAGGGCGCGTCGGAAAACTTCGCGAAGCCCCCCGGGTAGACGATCGAAGTTCCCAGCTCCGGGTGCTCCAGGCCCTGCCAGAATTGTCGCGCCTCAAGCTGGGGATTCTCAAAGATCTCCTGTACCGCCGCCACGGGATAGCCGAGCATTTCCCGTTGGATCACCTGCTCCAGGAATTCCCTCTTCGTCACCCGCTCGAAGAATCGCGCGATCGGCTCCTCCATCTGATCGATCTCTTCCTGCGTCACCGCGGCGATGTCGAACGTCTTCCATTCCTTGTCCTTGAAGAACTCCGGGGCCATTCCCTTGCTGTCCATCCATTCCACCAGAGCCTGGTTGGTTCTCCTTCCGGCCTCGCCGCCGTAGATGATGAAGTTGAGGTAGCCGTCTTTACAGGGCCAGAAGACCCGCATCTTGGCGCCCGTGATGCTCCGCCCGGTCATGAAGGAGCCGGCCCGCTTCTCGAGGTGGCGGTTGAGATCCCAGAAGACGTGGGCGTGGGAAAACGCCCAGAGCAGGCAGGCCTGGGCCGAGACATCCACCTGCTGACCCTCGCCGCTCCGCTGCCGGTGCAGATGCGCCATCAGGGTGCCGGCCGCCGCGTAAGAGCCTGTCCAGTGGTAGGATTGGGGGAAACTCGCCCGCAGGGGAGGGCGCTCCGGGTCGCCGGTGAGCGACATGCAGCCGCTCATCGCCAGGATCTCGATATCCGAGGCGAGAAAGCGCGAGTAGGGTCCGGTCTGGCCGAAAGGGGTGATCGAGGTGTGCACCAATCGCGGGTTTGTCCGGCTCAAGGCGGCGTAGCCCAGATCGAGACCGTCCAGGTATCCGGGCGCGCAGGACTCGATGAGGAAATCGGCGCCGGCGGCCAGTCTGGAAAAGAGCTCCCGGCCGCGCGGGCTCTCCAGGTTCAGCGTGACGCCCCGCTTGTTATTGTTGAAGCCGAACCAGTAGAGGCTCTTCTCGGGATCGGGCCGCCCGTGAAAAAACGGGCCGATGCCTCTCGCCGGGTCACCGCCCGGCCTCTCGATTTTTATCACATCGGCCCCCAGGTCGCCCAGGATCTTGCCGCAGAGAAAGCCCAGCTCGTCGGTTAGATCCAGAACCCGGAAGGGGGAAAGCAGCCCGGCACGGAGTTTCATTGGAAACCATCGCGAATAGCGAATGGCGAATGGTGGGAGGGACTATTCACTATTTACTATTTGCTATCTTCCGGTGCGGGCCAGGGAGTGGACCCAGCCTCTCATCCGGGATTTCGCGTTCTGAATATCTTTGTCGCTGAAAAATTTCTTGAGATCGACCCGATCGACCGGATAGACCGGGCGCATGAAGTCGTTCTCGTAGCCGAACGGAACGGTGGCGTCGATGCCCATGCCGCCCTCGAACATGGTGTTGGAGGCGGTCCACTCCTTCTCACCGGCGGTCATCCGCTCGGCCGGCATGAAGGTTTGGCCGCGCCCGCCCGGCAGCGGGTTGATGATGTCGGCCTTGGGATTCACGCGGGTGGTGAAACACCACATCACGTCGTCCATGTCGTAGGGATCGGTGTCCTCGCTGACGGCGACGACCAGGCGGGAGCCCTGGGAGGTGGCGAGGATCGCCGCCATGAAGTTACGCTGCCAGCCCTCGTCGATCTTGTTGCGCTTCTTGACCTGGATAATCGCCCCGCCCCAATCGGTCATGCAGTAGGGGATGTTGACGTCCATGATGATGCCCGGCTGCATCCGTTCGCACAGCTCGAACATGGAAGACTCTCGCACCGTCGTGTCGATGTTGTGATCATCGAGGGTGTGGACGCCCAACGGGAAAATAATCGGTTTGGATTCGCGTCTGCGCGTGGTCACCCCGGTGACATGGAAAGTCGGCGCTTTGTAAGCCTTGCCCATGTAGCCGGCCCACTCCGGGTGGAAATGGTAGCGGCCCTGAACTCCCGCCTTCTCGGACTCGGCGGTCTCAAAGCGGCGATCCCGCGGGTTGACGTAGCCTTCCAGGACGACTTCGGCATCGGCGACCGCCAAGGCGTCTACCGTGCGCGCTTTGACCAGCCGCACCGGGGTGCCCTGGACCGCGCCCGCCATGCCGACCTCGTCGCAGCCCTGGGGGAGAATGACGTAGTCGAAGCCGGCGCCGGCCATCAGCGTGCAGGCCGGCGGCAAGCCGAAGTTCATCGTGATAGGAATAGGCTTGTTCTCTTTGTAGTATTTGGTGACCACCTGCCACATATGGGAGCCCGGGGAGATCTGGAACGTCCCCACGTTGCCCCAGCGGAAGTTCATGCGGTTGTAACCGAGGTCCGTGCCGCCGCCGAAATACTCGCCGGAGATCAAGCGGTTGCCGGAGCCGACGGTCAATTCAGGCTCGATGTCCGTGTGCCGGATCGGCACCACGAATTCGTTGGCGTCCTTGGGTTTTTCGAGCACTTCCTCTTGGACCGGGGCGTTCTTTTGGTCGACGATGACGGGCGGGATCGGATGCGTAATAGCGTAGGCCAGCTTTCTCGTGCGGTCGGTGTGGTCTTTCCAGCCGAACATCTTGTTGATGACGTTCATGTCGCCGAATAGGTTCGTGACGCAGCGATGGTGCGGCTTGTCTTTGATGTTGTTGAAAAGAATCGGACAGCCGCCGTCCAATTGCTTCTGAATTCCGGTGATCTCAAGATCGGGATTGACCTCTTTGTCGCTCTCGATCAGGTCGCCTTCCGCCTTAAGCCACTCCAGGGCGCTGCGCAGATCCGCGATCATCTTTGCCGGGGCGCCAGCGTCCTTTTTCATTGCCTTGCTCATAGGGTTCCTCCAGGTGAGTGGGAATTGGTTGTAAGGAGAGAATGAGCTGATCCCGATCCAGTTGCGATTGAAAAATTTCTTATATGATATCCCGTCAAAAGTCAAACTCCGCGCCGGCGCGTTGACACGGGATTGGCGACGGAAGTAGGATGAGTTTTCATGGCGCAACAGCAAAAGACGCTGTCCGTTCAAGCTGAGGCCGCCGCCGGCGCGGGGAGCCTAGGCGCTCTTTCCGGAGCCGGCGGCGACCGGGCGCGCGAGGCGGCCATGGAGATCGGGCTCAGGGTCGGGTCGATCGCGACGCTGATTTTGATTTGGTGGGCGCTGAGCCTCTTTTTTCCTCCCACGTTGATACCTCGTCCCTGGGACACCTTTGCGGAGGTGGCGGAGATTGTCTCGACGGGAAACTTCTTTGCCGAGATGGGCGCTACACTGCGCCGCGTCGCGGTGGGATTCGCCATTGCCATGGTGCTGAGCGTCCCTTTGGGCATTCTCATGGGCACGCTCAGAAGCCTGGAGAGTTTTTTCGAGCCGCCGGTTATTCTCGGACTTACCATGCCGGGGCTTATCTGGGCCGTTCTCATGATCATGTTTTTCGGTCTTAACGAGACCAGCGCCTATGCCGCGGTGGCCGTGACGATTTTTCCTATGCTGGCCATCAGCATATGGCAGGGGACGAAATCTATCGATAAGGATCTCATCGATATGAGCAAGGCCTTTCACGCTCGTCCTTGGTCCAAGGTGGTGGACGTGATCCTGCCTCAACTGGTATCGCATATCCTGGCGGCGGTCCGTTACGGTCTGGGCCTGGCATGGAAGGTAGTCGTCGTAGTCGAGATGTTCGGCTTCAGCAATGGTGTCGGCTACCAAGTCGTCCGAGGGTTTAACGTCTTCTCTATGAAAACGGTGCTCGCCTGGACGATTACATTTCTGGTTGTCATGATCGTAATCGAATTCGGCATCATCGGCTGGCTGGAGCGGGTGGTAACGCAGTGGCGGCCCCGGGTCGAGGCGTGGAGACGCTAAAGCAAGGCAAAAGGCAAAAAGAAAAAGGCAAAATGTTTACTTTTAACTTTTCACTTTTTACTTGATGGACATGGCCTACGTTCACGTAGATGGCGCCGTGAAGTTCTTCTCTCGGGAAGACGGCGCCGGGATGCTGGTCCTCGACCACGTCTCCTTCGATACTAAGGAAAACGGGGTCACTTGCCTGTTGGGGCCGTCGGGTTGCGGCAAGTCGACTCTCTTAAACGCGATTTCCGGGCTGGAGCGCTTGGAGCAGGGCAGGGTGGAAGTGGTGTCGGACCACGGCCGGGCGACAACCCTATCGCCGCAGCTCGGCTATGTATTCCAGGACCCGCGCCTGCTCAACTGGAAACGGGTGGAGGACAACCTGATCTTTGCTTTAAAGGGCATGGAGGTGCCTCAGGCCGAATGGAAGGAGCGGATCCACAAATATCTCGGCATGGTAGGCCTGCTAGAGTTCCGCAAACAGTACCCTCTCTATTTATCCGGCGGGATGCGCCAGCGAGTGGGTTTGGCCCGCGGTCTGGTTATCGAGCCTGAAGTACTTCTCATGGACGAGCCGTTCAGCAAGCTCGACCAATTCACCGCCCGCAAGCTGCGCGAGGATACCCTCGCGATATGCGCCCGGCTCAGGCAGACAGCCCTGCTCGTTACCCACGATGTGGAAGAGGCCGCCTACATGGGAGACCGGATCGTAATCCTGTCGGCGCGGCCGGCGCACGTCGCGGAAATCCTGGACAATCCGCTTCCGCCCCTGGAAAGAGAGCTGGACGATTTCGGTTTTATCGAGTTCAAAAAGAGGCTGCTTCAATCGGTGCTCAAGCTCATGGAAGAGGAGGTAAGAGCATGAAAAAGAAGGCAATAGGCAACAGGCAACAGGCAATAGCTTTTCTTCGGATCATTTCATTTGCGTTTCTCGTAGTATTTCCCCTTTCGAGTTTACGAGCCGGAGCGGCGGAGCTGCCGACGGTGGAGGTGGGATTGCCTCAGGACGGGCTCTTCGGCCTGGGCGGGCAATACGTCCTCGATAGAGGGTTGGATCGAAAGAACGGCTTTATCATGAAGCCGCGCTGGGCCGGAGTTCCGGAGATCCAGCGCCTGCTGGGCATAAAGGCGATCTCCGTGGGGTTGATGACTCCGGAGGCGGGGCTGCGCGCCAATCTGAGGGATGTCCCGATACGGTTCCTGCAACCCTACCAGACGAGCCACATGTACGTGCTGGTGCGCAAGGATGCTCCCTATAAGTCGGTGGACGACCTCAAAGGAAAGGCCGTCGCGCTAACCTCCGAAGTGACAACGCTCTACAACCTCTTCGACTTCATCATGAGAAAGCGCGGGGTCAGCATCGAAAAGGATTTCCAGCTTAAGAAATTGGGCGCGCCGGCGATTATCGCGGTGCTGGAGAAAGGCGAGGTGGAGGCCGGCCTCATCTGGGAATCCCACGTCTCGCGTCTCCTTTCCACCGGGAGATACCGGACAATCATGGGGCTGCGCGACGAGCTGTCACAGCTTTTAAACGTCAAGGTCATGCCCGTGATCTGGCTCGCGGGTCTGGAGCCCTGGGTGAAGGAGAATGGGCCGATGGTCTCCCGGCTGCGAGCGGCATGGACCGAGGCCTACCGGGGCGTCCAGCAGGACGAAGCGCATTTTCGTAAATACGCGAAGCCGTTCTTCGGGTTGGAGAAAGCCGAGGATCTCGCTCTCGCCTGGCAGCGCACAAAGATATTCCTGCTCCCGGCCGATTTCACCTGGCCCGATGCAGCGACGCTGAAGGCTCAAAAGAGCTTTCTCCGCGAAGGGGTCGAGCTGGGAATGTTTCCCAAGGAAGCTACCGGCGTGATCGACGCGATGTACGCCCCGTAGGTCTATTTCGGTAGAAAATCTTCCAGCCGGACACTCTGCCAGCCCATGGGCTTCAGCCGCTCGTAGGATCTGCGCGACTCCACGCCGGCGCACAGGGGCGGCTTGGTGGCGTCGATGATGACCTTGCCGCCGACGCGGTGCCAGTAGGGGCCGCCCGGCGGCACCGGCTCGAAGCCGGTCGGATAGTTGAAGATATTCACGTCCTCGTCGACCGCGATCGCTATCTTGGGATGAAGGATGGGGCTGGAGAGGACCCCCATCAGCACCTGCTTCGCCTCGCCGTAAAAGCGCGGCGTCATCTGCACGACGACGCCGAACAGTCCGGGCAACACCAGGACATTATGGAGCTGAACGTAGCCGCCGATGTTCTTGATGTGGTTATAGACCGCGACGCCGAACGGGACTTTGTGAAAGACGCATCCTTCGACCTCGGAGCCGTTCTGAATGGCTTTATAGATGGCGTCGCGCCGCCGGGTGATGCAGTCGATCTCCACCACGGGGTTCTTTCCCATGCCGGCGACATAGTAATCGTGGAACTCCGAGAACCATCCATCTCGAACGGCCCGGTGCTGGCCGCGGCCATGTAGTAAAGAGGGTGGTGGCCGATGAAAATGGCCACCGGCATGGCCTCGTTGCGCGCCTCGTACTTGTTGAGAATCTCCCGCGTATGGCGCGGGACGATCAAGGCCCCGGTCTTTCGCGGCCCCTTGACCTGCAGCCGGTGGAAGGCGACGTTGCGGATGCCGCTATCGGGATCGCGGGCTACCATCAGGCCCGCCGCGATATAGGGCGTCTCTTCGCTGCCCGCGATGTGGGCGGGGAGTTTGGTGATGTCCACCTGATCGCCTTTGAGGATGACCTCTTTCACAGGGCCGGTTGAGACGAGCTCCGTCGGCTGGCGCTTAAGCGCCCGTTCGGCCGCCGTGGGAATGAGATTCTCGACTGTGGTTCCGTAGGCGAGGGCGGCGTGGCGCAGGTTGGCCGGCGCCATGCCCAGACTCTTCCAGCCGGGAAAGCCGTCGACATTTTCAAACAGCAACGCCTTCTCCCGGGACTGGTACAGCAAGGCCCCCATCTGAGTGTGGGGATGGACGGCCTTGGTTATGCGCACAAGCTCGCCCGCGTTCTCCAGCTCTCGAATCCAGGCACGCATGTCTCTCGGCATAGATCGCGCTCCTCCTTTAGTCCGATGGCCTCTTCCGCCCTTGTATGCTAGAAGGCTCGAGAGTTTCAAGGTTCGACCTTGAGGCTCACCTCGAAAGGCCAGCCTTTACAGTGATGGCAATGCCTGCTATCAATCTTAGGATTATTTACAGAGGTTACGTTAGGAGCGGAACATGACGGGAAACATCGAGAGGTGGAGAGAGCAGGGGCTTCTGTTGGTGGCTCTGATCTGTTTTTTCTTTTCCGGGGCGGCGGGTCTGATCTATGAGGTGGTCTGGACGCGCATGCTGACGCAGATCTTCGGCAACACCACATACGCCATCGCCACGGTCCTGTCCGCGTTCATGGCGGGTCTGGCCTTGGGGAGCTATTCTTTCGGCCGCATCGCGGACAGGGGAAAAAACGATTTTCTGCTCTACGGCATCCTCGAGGCCGGAGTCGGCGTGTACGGTTTTTTGGTCCCCTGGCTCTTTGCGCTGGGGCAGCGGCTCTATATCCCGCTCTACGGCTTGAACGAATCCACTCCGTTTCTCTTCAACCTGCTGCTTTTCGTTCTTTCCTTTTTTCTCCTGGTGCTGCCCACGCTGCTCATGGGCGCGACCCTGCCGGTGCTGAGCCGCTTTTTCGTCCGCAGCTTCGCGCAGCTGGGGCGCCGCGTGGGAGATCTGTACGCCACCAACACCATGGGCGCGGTGCTGGGGGCTACTATTTGATTCCCGCGCTCGGCATGCGGGCCACGGTTTACACGGCGGCCGGGGTCAATTTGCTGATCGCCGCGATCATCCTGATAGTCGACCGGGTCCGGCGCAAGGAAGGCGCCGAGCCTCGGCCGGCGGTCGCCGCGGAGGAGCAGCCGCAGGCCGGCGCCGGGGCGGCTCCTTCCCGGCTGGGATGGCTGTTGCTGCTGGGCTTCGGCCTGTCGGGATTTTCCGCACTGGTCTACGAGAATGCCTGGACGCGCGCCTTGACCCTGGTCATCGGCAGCTCGGTCTACTCGTTCACCACCATGCTGCTCACCTTTCTCGTCGGGCTGGCGCTGGGGGGATTCCTCTACGCGCGCTTGATGGGAAAGCGCGAGGTGCAGGTGAGCACGTTCGGCGCGATCGAGCTTTGGGTAGGGGTGACGGCATTGGCGACCATACCGCTGTTCGAGAAGCTTCCGCTCATCTTTCTGAGATTGCTCCACGCCTTCGGCGACTCCTTCTCCTTTTTTCTCACGATCCAGGTGCTGCTCTCGGGGTTGGTGATGCTCGTTCCCACGCTCCTCCTGGGCATGACCTTTCCCATGGTCGCCCGGCTGTTTACCCAGAGTATTTACCGGGTGGGGAGCAGTGTGGGGATCTCTTACGCGGCCAACACCGTCGGCGCCATCGTCGGGGCCTTTGCCGGCGGCTTCATCTTCATTCCCCTGCTCGGCGTGCAGAACAGCATCCTGCTGGCGGTGATCGTCAACCTGGTGATCGGATGGGTGTTGATCGTCGGGGATCCCCAGCTGCCGAAGGTTTCGCGCTTCGCCCTGGGAGTCGTGGTGCTCATCGCGGTGATCCTGATCCCGATCAAGACGCCGCGCTGGGACCGTTTTGTGCTGACCAGCGGCGTCACGATCTACAATGACCGCTACGAGAGCCTGCCGACGACTTCTCTCAGGCTCGAAGAGATGCGCCGCGACGAGATGATCTACTACCGCGAGGGATTGACCGCCACGGTGAGCGTGCATCGGATCGGCAAGGACTACGTTTACTTCAAGACCAACGGCAAGATCGACGGCTCGCACGGCGATGCCTTGAGCCAGCTCATGACCGGCTATATTCCTTTGCTGTTCCATCCCGAGGGCGAGAGGGCCGCGGTGATCGGCCTGGGCAGCGGCATGACGGCCAAGGCGGTCGGCGCCTTTCCGCTGCGCGAGATCGAGGTGCTGGAGATCGAGCCCGCGATGGCGGATGTCACGCGCTTTTTCCACGACAAGAACGGCAAGATTCTCGAAGACCGCAGGGTGCGGCTGGTTCCCACGGATGGGCGGAATTATATCGTGGCCTCGCCCAAGCTTTACGACGTGATCACGGCCGAGCCCTCCAACCCATGGATCGCGGGTATCGCAAATCTCTACACGCGCGAGTTCTACGAAGTGGTGAAGTCCAAGCTCAAGGAGGATGGCATCTTTGCCCAGTGGTTCCACAACTACTCCATGTCGCCGGATGATTTTCGCATGGTCTTTCGCACCTTCGGAGAGGCCTTCCCCCAGGTCTCGGTGTGGGGCATGAAGGAGAGCGATTTTCTCATGCTCGGCAGCAAGAAGGAGCAGGTTTTCCGTTACCCGATGCTGCAGGAACTTTTTTCCAAGAACCAGACCCTGAGAGAGGACTTTCAGGAGTTGGGCCTGTCGGATGTCTACGGGATTCTCGGCTTTTACCGCATGGGGAAAGAGGAGATGATGAAGTTCAGCGAGGGCGCCGGTCTCAATACGGACGACGGCGCCCAGTTGGAGTTCTCCGCGCCGCGCAACCTGCGCCGCTCGACGGCGGATCTCAATCGCAAGCTCATGGAGCCGTTCCTGGTGAGCGCGCCATGGCTGAATTCGGGCTCCATCAAGATTCCGGCGGCTATGCGCCACTACTATCTGGCCCAGGCCCATGAGGCCAACGTTTGGAACGACCAGGCCCTGGAAGAGATCAACCGGGCGATCCGGCTCGATCCGTCGAAGGCCGATTTTTATGTCCTCAAGACCAGGGTCCTCCTGGCGGAGGAAAAGAGCGGCGAGGCCGCCAAGGCCGCGCTGGCGGGGTTGGCGCTCTCGCGCCAGACGATCGGGCCGATTCTCCGGGCGAGCGAGGAATTTTACCTGCCGGAGGCCAAGCTGGTCTATTCCAGGACCATCCAGATGGGCACTCAGGAGATCATTCCCTATCTGGGACTGGGCAACATCGCCCTGCATGCGAGGGATTTCAAGGAAGCCGAAAAGTGGTTTAGCGCGGCGCGGCGCCTGCGCCCCGAGCATCCCGCCGTGCTGCTCGCCTGGGGCCGCTTGACGCTGGCCAGGGGCGAGGCCGAGAAGGCCAGGGAGTTTCTGGAGGGCTCCAAGCAGAAGGGAGAGGATTCCGGCACTCTCTACGGCGCGCTCGGCGATACTTATGTCAAGCTGGCGCGCTGGGAAGATGCCGCGGACTCTTACGCGCGGGCCGTCAAGTACAGAAAGAAAAATAACGAATGGCGCCGCGCGCTCGGCGTCGCCCTGGCGAAGACCGGCAAGGTCCGGGAGGCCGAAGAAAAATTCCGCGAGGTGCTCGCCTTCAGCTCCGCCGACGCCGAGGCGTGGCACGAGTTGAGAAAGCTGGGCAAGAGATATTGATCTGATTTTTCCTTTCCATTAGCTCGCAGCTTCTGTCCCAAATAGCGCGCCCGGACCGCGCAATCTGATAGTTTGCCTTTCTTACCGGCGCGTGGGAATCTACGCTATAATTTGCTATCCTGTCACCGGCTTTTGCCAGGGGGTCGCCAAGGTATGCTCAGGGAAAAGATCGGAGTGATCGGGGCGGGAAAGATCGGCTCTGCCATAGTGCGGGGAGTGATCCGCGCCGGGCTGGCGCGCAAGCAGCAAGTGATGGCGAGCGACGTCAGCAGGGTCCTCAGGCAATCGCTTGCCAAAGGGCTCGGCGTCAAGGTCACGCCGAGCAACGGCCAAGTGTGCGACTTCGCGGACATCGTCATCCTCGCGGTCAAGCCCCAGATCCTGGATCCCGTGGTCAAAGAAATCGCGAAAAACCTGGGTAGGACCAAACTCCTGGTGTCGGTCGCGGCCGGCGTTCCGCTCTCGCGGATCGAAAACAATCTGGCAAAGGGGGCCCGGGTGGTGCGGGTCATGCCCAACATTCCCTGTGTGGCGGGGGCCGGCGCCTCCTGCTATGCCGGCGGTGCCAACGCCACCGCGAAGGACCTTGAGAGGGTCGGCTCGATTTTAAACAGCTTCGGCATCGCCTTGCCCGTGGAGGAAAAGTATTTGGACGCGGTCACCGGTTTGAGCGGCAGCGGTCCGGCTTATGTTTTTCTCTTTATCGAGGCGCTGGCGGACGGAGGGGTTCAGGTAGGTCTCGCCAGGGAGGTGGCTTTGAAGCTCGCCCTGCAGACGGTTTACGGCTCGGCGCGCATGGCGCTGGAGAGCGGCAAGCATCTGGCCGAGCTCAGAGAGGAAGTGACCTCTCCCGGAGGGACGACGATCGCGGGGCTTTACGCCTTGGAGAAGGGAAAGATGCGCGGGACGGTCATGGAGGCGGTCTTGCAGGCTACCAGGCGCTCCCAAGCTTTGGGAAAAGGGGAATCATGAAGCCGGAACCGAGCCCAGGAGGCTCCGAGAGCGAAGTCCAACTGCTTGCCGCGCTGAGCGAACTCATGGGGACTTCGATGGCCTTCGAAGAGGTCATCGCCACCGCCATGCGCTTCACCTCCGCCATGATGGGAGCCGATGGCTCTTCGTTGCTTCTCGTCAACCGCAAGGAGGGCGGTCTCAGTTTTTACATCGCGCTGGGGGAGAAGGCGGATCAGTTAAGGAGCATGACCCTGGCGCGGGGGGAGGGGATCGCGGGACTCGTGGCCGAGAGCGGCATCCCGGTCGTCGTCTCGGATGTCCGCCGCGAGGCTCGCTTCTCCAAGCGCGTCGACCAGGTCACAGGATTCAAGACCGGCTCCATTGCCTGCGTGCCGCTGCGCGTTCGGGACGAGCTCAAAGGGGTCATCGAAGTCGTCAGCAAGAGAGTCGGGACCTTCAGCGACAAGGATCTGGATATGCTCACCGCGATTGCCGGGCCGGTTGCAGTGATGATCGAGAATGCCCGGTTGATCGACGAGGTCAAGGGGCTGCACGAGAAGCTGGAGAAGGCCGGCCGCGTGAAGGCGGAGTTTCTCGCCACTATGACGCATGAGCTGCGCACCCCGATCAATATCGTCATCGGCAATCTCGATATCCTCCTGGGCGGCTTCCTGGGGGAAGTCAATGACCGGCAAAAGGATAGCCTGAGGACGGCGCTGCGCAACTCCGGGGAGGCTCTCAACCTGATCAGCAGCCTGTTGGATCTCTCCCGGATCGAAGCGGGCCAGGTCGTGATCCGCGTGGATGAGTTTCGTCTTGAGGATATTTGGAAAGAATTGGAATTGCTCTTTCGCATCGGCCTCAGCGGCAAGCAGGTCGAGCTTGCCTGGGAAGCCCGCGAGCCGCTGCCTCTGCTGAAGACGGACAAAATCAAAGTGAAAGAGATCTTGAGCAACGTAGTCTTCAACGCCGTTAAATTTACCGACCGCGGCCGGATCCGGGTCTGCGCATCTCCCGCCAGAGGAGGCGAGGAGGTGGAGCTGGTGGTGGAGGATACGGGCGTCGGAATTCCGAAGGAGTTCCTGCCTTTCATCTTTGAGCCGTTTCGTCAGGCCGAGGGCGCGTTGACGAGAAGCCATGGCGGCGTGGGACTGGGGCTGAGCATCGCCAAGAGGCTGGTGAACCTGCTCCATGGGCGGATCGAGGTGGAAAGCGAAGTCGGCAAGGGCTCCACCTTCCGC
>JACPDC010000300.1 GCA_016184235.1 Deltaproteobacteria bacterium
AGCGTGTTGATCACGCTGAAGATCGCCACGATCACCGCGACGATCTCGACCGCGTAGTTGACGACGAAGGACTGCTCCATAATATGGACCACCGCCTCTCGAAGCTCCCTGTGCGTGCTGACGAAAAGCTGGTATTTCTCTCCGTAGCCCTCCTTGATCCGGCGGATCACTGGCTCCTGGTCCGCGCCCGGCGCAAGCCAGAGGTCGAAGGCATCCACCAGCTCGTCGCGCCAGATTCTTTTATACAGCGATCGTTCCATCAGAACGCTGCCGGCATCGGAGGAATAGTCGATGTAGACGCCGGCCACTTTGAACGAAGCCAGCCCGGATGGCGTGGGAAGCTCTATCGTGTCTCCCAGAGCCTTGCCGAATTTGGCGCGGAAGCTCTCGCTTATAATCACCCCCGCTTCCGCCGCCATCTGCTCCAGGGCCGCCCGGCCGTCGCCCTGCGCCATCGGCAGGCGGCGCACCGCCGCGGAGGCCCGCGCCGAAAAGGACTCGACCAGAATCGGCCTGCCCTCGTAGGTGGAGCGGATCAAGCGGTAAAGATCCACCACCTGAACACCCGGCAGGCTCTTCATCTCCCCGGCCAGCTCTTCTCCCAGCGGCACGTTCCTGGGACCGGCGGTCCTGGCGCCTGAGCTCACGATCAGATCCGCCGTCACCATCTGATCCACCCAGGAAAGCAACGAGCCGCGCACGCTATGGACGAAGGCCGCAATGGTGAAAATCGCCGCCAGGCTGATGATAAGAGTAGCGATCGTGACCCCGGCCCGGATCGGGTTCCGTCTGAGGCTATCGGAGGCCAGCTTAACCTCGCTGCCGGACGAAAATCCCCGCAGGAGCCTGACCCATCCCAGAACGGAAATGGGGGACAGAAAGGACAAGCCGAGCAAGAAAACCATCATGGCTGCGACACCCAGACTGAACCTGCCGACCGCGCCAAGGCCCGGCGGGGAAAAAAACAGCATCAGCGGAGAAAAAGCCAGGAGAAACAGCCCCAGCGCGCTGGCACGGGAGACGCTTTGAGAGCGCGGGCTCCAGGCCGCCTCCCGGCAGCTTTGCAGGGGCGAAATCCGCGTCGCCTCCCAGGCCGGACAAAGCGCCGCCAGCAGCGACACGCCCACGCCGCTTCCCAAGGCGAGCCAGATATCGCCTGCGGCCGGCGCGCCGCGCGCCAGATCCATCTGCAGGAAGAGATCGCCCACACTCCGGCCGACGGACAAGAGCGCCGCCTGGGCCAGGAGCGCTCCGGCCCCTATCCCAACCACGGCGGCCGCGATAGCAATCATCATGGCCTCGATCATGATGAGCGCCAAGACACCGCGGCGCGTCATGCCCAGACAGCGCAGCGTGCCGATCTCCCGTTTTCTCTGAACCACGGAGACCGAGACCGTAGACCCATCCGAAAAGAGGTCAGCAGAGATTCGATCTGTTCTCCCCTCTCTTGCGGGCGCTCCACCCGGGCGGAACCCTCCAGCCGCTGGCGGACTCTCTCCTTCACGCGCTCGATCTTTTCTCCCTCCTCGATCGTCAGGTCGACGATGTCCAGCTTGCCTTCCTTGCCGAGAGCGATCTGCGCCACGGGCAGGTCCATCAAGGCGAAGCTCCCGCCGAAGACCCTGGCGCTGCCCTGCTCCTGCAGCAGCGCCTGCACGGTATAGGTCCGGGCGCCCTTGCTGGTGGCAAGGGTTACCGTGGAGCCCGGCGCAAGGGCGAGCCGTCGCGAGAGCGATTCGGTCAGGGCGATCGAGTCGGGCTGAGCGATAAAATCGAGGGCGGCTTCCAAGCCGAAGGGAGTCCCGGCAAACTGGTGCTCGCGGACGGAAAAATCCGCCAGGAAATCGACTCCGTAGACAAAGAGCCTCTCTCCTTTGACGCCCACGACGGGCAGAAACCCCTCGACCGCGGGCGCGGCGTCCCTGACGCCGGCAGTGTCGCGGATGAGCGGATAGAGATCCTCCCTCAAGCCGCTCTCGCCGTTGGAGACCTGCAGCACCGCCTTGCCCGCCACCAGCTCGATGGTGCGCTGAAAAGAGCTCACCACCGTGCGGTTGACTATAGCGATCGCGACGATCACCGCGACGCCGAGGACGATGCCGAAGAAGGTCAGCGCGGTGCGCAGGCGATGGCGCAAGAGATGGCGCCAGGAAATAAAACGCAACAGCCGGGTCACGGAGATCCCGCCTCTTCTATAAAACCGTCTCTCAGGCGGATAACGCGGTCTCCATAGCCCGCGGCTTCGCGGTTGTGGGTGACCATGACCACCGTGCATCCCTCTTCCCGGCTGATCTGAAGCAGCAGCTTCAGGACCTCTTCGCCGCTGCGGGAGTCGAGATTGCCCGTGGGCTCGTCGGCCAGAAGAATCGGCGGAGCGAACGCCAGGGCGCGGGCGATGGCCAGGCGCTGCATCTCCCCGCCGGAGAGCTCCTCCGGAAGATGGTCCCGGCGACTCTCCAGGCCGACACGCTGGAGCAGCGCCTCCGCCCGCAGACGGCTCTTCGGGCCGGCCCGGCCGTCGAGAATCAGCGGCAGCATGACATTCTCCAGTGCCGTAAGCGTCGGCAGCAGATTGAAAAACTGAAAGACCACGCCGATCCTGGCGCGCCGGAAGAGCGTGACGGCGTCGTCCGCCATCTGCGAGATAATCTTTCCGTCCACCAGGAGTTCTCCTTCCGTGGGGCGATCCAGTCCGCCGATCAGGTGCAGAAGCGTGCTCTTCCCCGATCCGCTCGGCCCCATGATGACGGCGAAATCGCCCCTGGCGATGTCCAAAGAGACGCCGGCCAGGGCGGTGATTTCATTCCTTCCCTGATGATAGAGTTTATGGACGTTGATGAGACGAATCATCGCAAATAGCCGTTATGCTTCCAGAGAAAGCCTCGGCACGCACAGCTGCGGCACGATTCCGCCCTTCCGGTGGGCGATCTCCATCTCTCTTAGGTTGCCCCTGACGTGATCGATGAATGAGTCCAGCCTGACTCCGAGGTGGACCGCAGGATAGGCGGCGAGCTTTTCCAGACCGGAGCGCCAGAGCTTGATCGAGCCCATCATCACCCCCTCCTCCCACTTGAGATAGCCTACGGCGATCTGAATAATCCCCTGGTAGAACAGCCGGTCCTCTCCGTGCTCCTCCAACCAGACCTCCTCCAACGTCTCGTGGCACTGAAAATAGAGCCCCTGGTTGAACTCCTCTACGCCCTTGAGGAGGCGCGGATCGTAGCACTCCTTCATGACTGTCTCGTCCTTCCATGGTAACCTATACTAGGTGCCAGTTTTGGGCAATCGTTCGTCCGTGACGGTGGTTCAAGCCGTTCAATACGATCAAAACGTTTTGAACTGCTTAAACGGTTTGAACTACAAGAGATGCATAGGATGGCCGCAACAGAACTTACGTTGCACATAGACGCTCTTACGTACGGCCCTTACGGCGTCGGGCGCAAAGACGGACAGGCGATCCTGGTCCCGCAAACCGCGCCCGGAGACGAGGCGGAGGTCCGCATCGTCGAGCAAAAAAATAACTATGCCGTCGGCGAGGTGGCGCGCCTGATTCGGCCGTCCCCCCTGAGGCAAACCCCTCCCTGTCCCTACGTCGGCGAGTGCGGCGGCTGTCCGTGGCAGCATGTCCAATACGAAACGCAGCTTGGAGCTAAAGAAAAAAGCGTCGAAGACGCCCTACGCCGCATCGGAAAGCTCGAAGGCTTCGAGCGGCTTCCGATCCTCCCTTCTCCCAAAGAGTACTACTACCGCCACCGTATCCGCCTTCAGGCCGATAACCGCAAGAGGCTCGGCTTTCATCGCGCCTCTTCCCGCGAGCTTGTCGAGATCGGCTCTTGCCTGATCGCGGCGCCAGAGGTGGGGCGGAGGCTCAGCCAGGCCAGAGAGTGGATCAAAGTCTTGAAGACACAGATACGCCATGTCGAGATCGTGCAAGGCAACGTCGATGGCGCGGTTGTCCTTGTCGGAAAGGCCGAGGGGGCCTTCGCCGTGGAAGATGACCCGGCATGCACGGGCTTCCTGCAAAGATCCGGCGAGGCGACCGGGCTCATCCTATTCGGCCGCGCCTGGCGTCGTTCCTGGGGACAGGCAAAGATCGGGCTGCTTTCAGAGGATGGTTTTAAGATTGAGTCGGACGGAGAGGTTTTCTCTCAAGTAAACCGGGAGGCCAACGCCCAACTGGCGCGCGAGCTTTTGCAATGGGGAGAATTCGGCAATCAGGACTGCGTCCTCGAATTATACTCCGGGGCGGGAAACTTCACCTTCCCCATAGCGCGGCGTGCAGGCGGAGTGACGGCCGTCGAGGGAGATGTCCGATCCGTCGAGAACGGCAAGGCCAACAGCGCGCTCCATGGGCTGACGAACATCCATTGGATCCGTTCGCACGTCCCTGCGGCGATCAAGCAGCTGCGGCAAAAAAAGGAGCATTTCTCCAAGATCGTCTTGAACCCGCCGCGCTCAGGAGCTAAAGGCCTGGAAGACGACCTGGCGGCTCTGGGGGCGGAAAAGATCCTTTATGTCTCCTGCAATCCCCCTACCGTGGCGCGGGACCTTTCGGCCCTGAGCCGAAGAGGCTACCGCCTGACCCGCGTCCGCCCCGCGGATCTCTTCCCGCAGACCTTTCACATCGAGACCCTGGCGGAGATGGCGCGCATTTGAGCCAATGCAGACTGAATTGACAGGATACTTGGTCTTTGTTATGCCCTTGGAGCGGCAGGACCCGCTCCACATGCCAAGGAGGAGCCGATGAACAATCAGAAGGTCATCGATGCGGACGGCCATCTCATCGAGCAGAACGATTTGCTCCGTTCCTACCTCGAACCGCCCTATGACAGGCGCGGCGGGCCGCTGATGCATCAGGAGCCGTGGGACGGCCATCTCCAGGGAACCCTGCCCAAGAACCGGGAATGGTGCCGTCGCGATCTCAAGGCGCAAGACTGGCTCCGGATCATGGACAAATACGAAATGGAGCTTGCCTTTCTTTACTCGACCGGCGCGGGCGACGTATCGCGAGTGCGCGAGCCCGGCTACGCGGTAGCCTTTTGCCGGGCCTACAACAACTACGTCCATGATTATTGGGCCAAGGTGTCGGACCGCTTAAAGCCCGTAGCCCTTTTTCCCCAGCAGGATCCCGAAGCGGCAGCCAAAGAGCTGCGCCGGGCGGTAAAGGATCTCGGCTTCGTCGGCGCCTCGATCAAATCGGTCGGACTTCAACTGCCTCTGGGGCACCGCTTTTATGACCCGATCTATGAGGAGGCTCAAAAGCTCGGCTGCGTGATCGGCATCCACGGTACGCGCAACGGCGCCCACGAGCTGGGTGCGGGCATGTTCGAGACCTTCACCGAGGTGCACACCGTGGCCTTTCCGGTCGGGATATTCCAGCAATTTACCAGCATGATCTTCCAGGGAGTGCCCGAGCGCTTTCCCAAACTCCGGCTGGCCTTCCTGGAGATCGGCGCCACCTGGCTCCCCTACTGGCTCGACCGGATGGATGAGCACTGGGAGAAGCGGGGCAAGGTCGAGACCCCGCATCTCAAGAGGAAGCCCAGCGAATGCGTGCGCGAGCGAGCCATCTATTTCAGCGTGGAGGCCGAAGAGGCGCTGCTCCCGGAAACCATAAAGTACCTCGGCGCGGAACACTTTGTTTTTGCCTCGGACATCCCTCATTGGGACAACGAGTTTCCCGAAAACATGCACAAGCTCCAGGCCCGCGAAGACCTGCCGGCAGAGGTAAAAGAGAAGATCCTTTATAAAAACGCGCGGGCGCTCTATAATCTCTGAACGGCGGCGGCGCCGCCGGACCGGTTAGAGGAAATTCACTCCTCCAGGATATGGACGAAGTAAAAAGCTCGGCCCTGGGGATAAAGCGGCTTCAAGCCCTTCAGGAAATTTCAGTTCTCCTGAACTCCACCCTGGACACGCACGAAGTCTTGGAAAGGGCTCTGGAGAGCGCGACGGGACTTCTCCGGGCGGAGGCCAGCTCTGTCTTTCTCCTCGATCCGGTGACAGAGGAGCTGGTCTTCTACGCCATCACAGGGGAAAAAAAGGCGGCCCTGGAGGGTTTTCGGGTCCCCAAGGGGCAGGGCGTTGTCGGGTGGGTGGTGGAGAACCGGAGACCGCTGCTCGTCCCGGATGCCAACAAGGATCCCCGGTTCTTCAGCACGGTAGATAGAAAGTTCGGCTTCCAAACCCACACCCTGCTCTGCGTCCCTTTGATCACCAAGGGGCGAGTGCTGGGCGCGCTCGAAGTGGTGAATTGCAAGGACGGCGGCCAGTTCTCCGAGGAGGACATCTCTTTCCTCGAGACGTTCGGAAACCACGTGGCCACCGCTCTGGACAACGCCCTGCTCTACCGCGAGCTGTCCGAGGCCCACGAGACGCTCAAGACACTGGATGAGATAAAAAGCCACGTCATCAACGTGGTCTCGCATGAGCTGCGCACGCCGACGTCCCTGATCCAATCCTTCCACGAGCTGCTGAAGGGCGAGATGCTCGGCGCGCTCGAGCCCAAGCAGCTCGAAGCGCTCGAGAGGATGGAGGTGGGGGTTAAATGGCTCAACCGCATCATAACCAACGTGACCAACGTGGCCCTGCTCGACCAGCGCCAGGCCCAACTCCACCTGCAGAGCTTCGACCTGGCGGCGATGGCCCGCGACACCGTCGCTGAAATGGCCCCGCTGTTCGAGCAGCGTCGCCAGAAATCGTCGACCGCGGGGACGGCCAATAAAGTAATCGTCGAGGCGGATCCGGATCAGATCCGGCACGTGCTGCACAATCTCCTGCTCAACGCCATCCGCTTCACTCCGGATGAAGGCGGCATCAGGGTCATCCTGGAGAGGTTGGACGGCGAGGTGCGAGTGGCTGTTTCGGAAAACGGCATCGGCATTCCCGAAACGGAGTTCAACAGGATCTTCGACCAGTTCCTCCACGCCCAGAGGTCCGCCACCCACTCCTCAGGCACGATCGAGTTCATGTCGTCGGGCCTGGGGCTGGGGCTCGCCATCGCGAAAAGGATCGTTGAGATGCACCGGGGGCGGATCTGGGTGGAGAGCGAGGTGGGCAAAGGCAGCACCTTTTACTTCACCCTGCCGAGGTAGGCAAACCTTCGGGATTGTGTCTTCAGACCGGTCAAAAAGGTCCCAGATGCGAGGCGCGCGAGAAATCGACGAGCGGAGGCGTACTTGAGCAGTACGTTGAAGCGACTCCGCTCGGAGCGGGACAAAGTCCCGGGCGGTCGAACGCCACTATCATAACCGCCGGCCTGGGAGGATCTCGAAGGGCCGATGCGTCGGGCGAGGAGCATCAAGCGTATCTTTCGTCGAGCGTAGCACAGGTGTATCGCATCGGACCTGAGAGAGACTTCCAGGCCGGCTGACGGCAGATGGGCCTTTTTCAGCGGTCTGTTGAGTAATCGACCCCACTGCGATAAACTCGATTTATCAGGAGGCACTCAATGACAGAAGCAAAAAAGACCGCTACGCCGAAGGTAACCATCATCGCCGGCAAGAGCGCGACACAGGCGATCAATTATCTCCTGGAAGATCGCGATGAGTTGGAATGGCTCGTCGCCATCGGCCGCAATCACGACGGCGACATCTTCTTCTACGATACCGGAGGCGACATCATTCAGGACCTCGGCGCTCTCGAATACATCAAAGAAAGAATCGTCAGGGATTATTTCGGAGAGACCGATGAATAGGCCGGAATGAGACAAAACTCTTGAATCGTCCCCCTGGGATCCCCTTTCCCGATCTCACATCAAGGTCTCTCTGAATCTCCG
>JACPDC010000301.1 GCA_016184235.1 Deltaproteobacteria bacterium
AGAGGGCTACGAAGCCGACGACCTGATCGCCACGCTGTGCAAGCAATTGTCGGGGCGCGGCGCCCAGGTGGTCGTCGTATCCGGGGATAAGGATCTGATGCAGCTGGTCGGTGACGGCGTCAGACTCCTGGACACCGGCAAAGACAAGTGGATCGGCCTGCAGGAGGTCAGGGAGAAATTCGGTGTCGAGCCGGATAAGGTCATCGAAGTCATGGGACTCATGGGGGATTCCACGGATAATATTCCCGGGGTCCGGGGAATCGGCGAAAAGACCGCCATCGCTTTGATTCAACGATACCATTCCATAGAAAACCTGTTCAACCACCTGGACGACCTCGATCAGTCCGGACTCAAGGGGGTGGAGCGCATCCGCAAGGCGCTTCTTGCGGGCAAAGAGGCCGCCTTTCTCAGCAGGACGCTGGCCACCGTGAAAAGCGACGTCCCGATCGGGCTGGAACTGGATGACCTTCGCTACCAGGGATGGGACAAGGAAAAACTGCAGGCGCTTTTCTCCGAGTTGGGATTCACCCACCTGGTTAAGGCACTGGAGTCCCAAAACGCCAACGCACTGTAGGCCGCCATGCAAGGGCGCATGAAATTGGGCGACTATCTCGTAAGCTATCTCAAGAAGATAGGCGTCTCGCACCTCTTCGGCATTCCCGGCGACCTGGTCATCAATTTGTTTTTAAAGTTCGGCCGGCCTCGAGGCATGAAAATCGTCACGCTCTCGCACGAGCCGGCGGTGGGCTTTGCCGCCGACGGATACGCCCGCAGCACGGGAAGAATCGGCGCGGTCTGCGTTACCTACGGAGCGGGGGGACATAACATGGTCAATCCCGTGGCCGCCTCCTTTTCGGAGCGGGTGCCGATCCTCGTGATCAGCGGGGGACCCGGGGAAGAGGAGCGAAAGCTCGGCGTATTGATCCATCACCAGGCCAAGGAGATCGAGTCTCAGTTCCGCATATACCGGGAAGTCACCTGCGCGGCAAAAGTCATCAACGATCCCCAACGCGCCGCCACGGATATCGACGAGGTCATTCGCTCGGTATGGCTCAACCAGCAGCCGGGCTACTTGGAGATTCACCGCGACGTGGTGGAGCAGGAAATCCCCGTGCCTAAGCATATTGTCGCCTGGAACGGCGAAATGCCTTACCCGCAATCGGACCGGCACAAGCTCGATGAAGCCGTACGTGACACGGTCCAGCGCTTCAACCAGGCAAGGCACCCCGTTGTGCTTGTCGGCATCGAGGCCTACCGCTTCAAGGCGGTAAGGGAGATCGTCAAGCTGGCGGAAAAAATGGGCGCCCCCTGTTGCACGTCGGTGCTGTCCAAAGGGGCCTTTCCCATGAATCACCCGCTTTACATGGGGGTTTACGTCGGCGCTCTCAGCCCGCCGAGGCTCAGAAAGCGGGTGGAGGAAGCGGATCTGCTCCTGAGTCTGGGCATGCTGCTTACCGATATCGAGATGGGGGGACACCATCCGCCCGAGGTGCTGCGCCACCGCTCCATATGGGCTGTCGATCATCGAGTCAACGTGAGTTTTCACACCTACACGGATGTCACCCTGCGCGATTTTGTCCATGGCCTGCTGCGCGCCGATCTCAAGGCGCACCGGGAAAAGGTTTTTTACAGCGATAACCTTGCCAGGCCCCGGTCCAATCTCGACCGGCGCCGCCTGCGCGTCTCTGATATTTTGCGTGAGATCAACCGTTTTCTCGCTAGTCACGGGAAATTTATGGTGGTGGCGGAGTCCGGCGACGCCCTTTTCGGCGGGATAGACATCAAAGTAGGCGACGACGGGCTCTACCTGGCCCAAGGCTTCTACGCCTCCATGGGTTTTGCCGTGCCCGGAGCGCTCGGCGCCCAGATGGGCACCGGGCTGCGGCCGCTGGTCTTGAGCGGAGACGGAGGGTTTCAGATGACCGGGGTCGAGATCGCCCATGCGCGCCGCTACAAACTCAACCCCATCGTGGTGTTGTTAAATAACGGCGGCTGGGGCATCTTCCGGCCGATAGCCAAACGCCAGGATCTGCTGGCGCTTCCCTCCTGGCAATACTCCGAGCTGGCAAGACTGTGGGGCGGAGTTGGCTTTAAGGTCGAAACTGTGGCAGAGTTGCGGGACGCCTTGGAGGAAGCGGCGAAATCACGCAGCTTCGTCATTGTGGAAGCCATGATCGGACCTCGGGACTTGTCGCCCATCACGGTGAAATACATTCGCGCCTCCGCCAAAAAGGCGGCTCTCTTGTCCCGGGCATGATCTCCCTCTCCGCCACTTGAATATCGCCCTTAGGAGGCTTCGTTGATCAACCGCGATCGCTTGAAGACGCTGCTAATCGAGCTGGTCAAGATCGACAGCCTCTCCCGCAAAGAGCAGGCGATCGCCATGCGCCTGAAGCGAGAGCTGGAAGATCTCGGCGGCGACGTACGGATCGACGATGCCGGCGAGAAGGTCGGCGGCAGCGTCGGCAACCTTATCGCGCATTTTCGCGGCACCGTCCCCGACGCCGACCCGCTTCTCCTTTCCGCCCACATGGACACGGTGGTGCCCGGCGAGGGCGTGGTGCCGGTGCTCGAAGGCGACATCCTCAGGAGCGACGGCCGCACCGTGCTCGGAGGCGACGATAAGAGCGGCGTGGCGATTATTTGTGAGGTGCTTCGGGTGGCGCGGGAAAAAAATCTTCCCCGCAGCGACATCGATGTGGTATTCACTATCTGCGAAGAGGCCGGTCTGATCGGCGCCAAGTGTCTCGACGTCTCGCGCCTGAGAGCGCGCAAAGGCCTGGTTTTGGACAGCGACGCGGTTGGATTTCTCTTTACCAAGGCGCCGGCGGCCAATCGCATGGAGTTTCACATCCGCGGCCTGGAGGCCCATGCCGGCGTATGCCCCGAAAATGGGATCAGCGCCATCCGGGTGGCGGCAGAGGGGATTGCCAAAATGAGACTCGGCAGGGTCGACCCTGAGACAACGGCGAATATCGGACTGATCGAAGGGGGCATGGCAGTCAACATTATCCCCAACTCCGTGCGCCTTAAGGGCGAGGCCAGAAGCCACAACGAGCAAACCCTGGAACGGCAGACGCGCCACATGCTCCAATGTCTCGAGGAGGCAGCCTCGAGTTATGTGCTGGAGACAGACGGGAAACATTTTCAGGCGACGGTCGAGGCCGCGATCGACCGGGACTACGACCGGATGGAGATTTCCGACAATGCTCCGATCGTGCGGCTGGTTCTGGCCGCGGGCAGGAGCTTGGGCGTGGAGGTCAAGACCTCGGCTACCGGCGGCGGATGCGACGCCAACGTGCTTAACAGGAAAGGACTTGAGGTCGCCAATCTCGCGACCGGGATGAGGGAGATCCATACCGTCAAGGAGTGGCTGGATCTCAATGACCTTTACCTTTCCGCCGAGATGGTGCTGGAAATCGTCAGACTAAATGCCACTACTAGGACTGAGTAACGAGTGCCGAGGACCGACGGGTTGAACGGGTTGAACGGCTTGAACGACTTGAACGGTTCAAAACGTTCAAATAGTTCAAAGTGCGCTTAGTCCTCTCTGCGGATCTTTATGGATGGGGAAGAGCTGGGACTCCTGCTCAAACAGGAGCGAGGTCAATTCCTCGATTTCGTCAGCGCCTACGAATATAAAAAGGGCGGGGCGCAGAAAAAGGCTGCTGAGACTCTGGCGCGGGACCTGGCGCGGCTCCTCGCGGGCATGGCGAACGCGGACGGCGGCGCGCTGCTCGTCGGAGTGGAGCAAGACAAGAGCGTAACCGGCATCCCGTGCCAGGCCGAGGAGCTGCAGGCCCTGATCCAGTCCCCTCAGACCACCCTGACTCCGCCGCTCCATCCCTCTTGTGAAAAGCTCAATCTGGGCAATCTCCTGCTGCTCAAATTCGAGGTGAGCCCCAGCCTCGAGGTTCACCGCGTCGCCGGGGGACGCACGTTCTACCGCATCGCCACCGAGAACCCGTCGCTTCCAGCGGAGCAAATTCAAAGCCTGAAGGAGAGCAAGAAAACTTTCTTTTACGAAAGACAGTATGTCTTGGACGCGGCCTGGGACGACCTGGACGGTGCAGCCGTAGACGCGTTTACAGAAAGGATAAAGGAGCCCCGCGACCCCAAGAGCGTGCTGGGGCATTCCTATCACCTCCTGGACTCCTCGCGGGCGAAGCCTTCGCTCACCATGGCCGCCCTCCTCCTCTTTGCCAGGGATCCGTTCCGCTGGCATCCGCGCTGCGGTATCGACTTCGTGAAGTACGAGGGGAACGACAGACAGCACGGCGGCGCTTTGAACGTAGTCAAGCGCATCCGCTTTGAAGCGCCTCTGTCCCGCCTGATCGACGAAGCGGTGGGCCGTATCAAGGAGCACATTCGCGAGCGAACGATTCTTCACGACCTCTTTTTCCGCGAGCGGCTGGAATACCCCACCTTCGCCTGGCAGGAGGCGCTGGTCAACGCCGTCGCGCATCGCGACTACAGCTTGAGCGGCGCCCCCGTCGAGATGTGGATGTTCGACGACCGCATCGAGGTGCGCAGCCCCGGCCTGCCGCCCTCTCCGGTAACGGTAGAGCAGTTGCGCCTGCAGAAAAGGGTTCATTTCTCGCGCAACCCCTTGCTGGTGCGGGTGCTGGCGGACCTGGGTTACCTGCGTGAGATGGGCGAAGGGGTCCCCAGGATGTTTCAGGAAATGGATCATTACGGCCTCAGGCCTCCGGAGTTTTCGACGGAGGGATTTTTCTTCGTGGTGACCTTGCACAACACGCCCGTGTACGACGAGGCAACGCTGAGATGGCTCAATCAGTTCGGGGTCTCGACCATCAATTTTCGCCAGAGAAGACTTCTCGCGTACGCCTACTCGCACGGGAAATCTTTCTCCACCGCCGAATACCAGCGCATCGCAGAGGTGGATCGCGACACCGCCTATCGCGAGATCCGGACCATGGTGAAGCTCGGTATCGTCGCCCCGCTCAAGCCCAAGAGCCGCACCTACAAAATTATCGACAAACTGTAACTGGTAAAAATGGATTTTTCCGAGTTGTCCCGGCTTGCCTCCGGTCACGCCGAGGCCCGCATCGTACAGACGGCGGTGAGCCTGGGCGTCTTTGACATCATCGGGAGCCGCGGCTCGGAGGCCGCCGCTGTCGCCGCGTCCATCAAGGCGGACCCAAGGGCGACCGAGCTCCTTCTCAATGCCCTGGTCGCCCTCGGCCTCATCAAAAAGGAGAACAGCCGCTTTTCGCTGACCGACCTCTCCGCCGCTTATCTGACCCGCAGCTCGCCAAAATTCTTCGGCGAGATGATCCTCTTCGACGCTTCGCTTTGGGACTGCTGGAAGGATTTGGAAACGGCTATCCGGTCCGGGAGCCCCGCGCGCGCGCCGGACATGTACCAGGGAGATCCGACTGCCACCGACCGCTTCATCCGGGCGATGCATTCCCTGGTGCAGGCGCGCGGCGACGCCGAGATCCTGATCGAGAAGCTCGACCTGGGCAAGGCTCGAGATCTCCTGGACGTCGGCTCCGGTCCGGGCACTTACCCGATCCACCTCTGCAAGAAGTTTCCCGGGCTGCGGGCAACCATCTTCGACCTTCCCGGCACCCTCAGGATCACGGAGAGATTCGTCGCGGAATCCGGCTTGAAAGATCGCATCACCCTTCTCTCAGGCGACTACCGCCGCGATCCCATTCCGGGGAGATACCAGGCAGTCTTGCTCTCCAACATCATCCATGGCGAGGGCAGCGAAGAAAATTCGCGACTGATGGCGAAGCTCTATCGCTGCCTGGATCCAGGCGGGAAAGTCGTAATCAAGGACCACATCCTGGACGACAGTCTGACCCATCCCCCGGTCGGCGCGATCTTTTCCATGCTCATGCTCCTGACCACCGAGCATGGAAGGTGCTACTCCTTCAACGAGGTAAGAAGCTGGCTCGAAGCAGCGGGCTTCCGGCAGATTTCCCGGATCCCCCTCCCCTATCCCCTCACCTCATCGCTGGTCATAGCTGAAAAGGGCCGATGACGATTGGATAGCTCCGACGAAACCAGAAAAGCCAGAGAGCAGGCGATCATCGACTCCTATCGCCCGATCTGCCTGTGCAACAAGATCCGCAAAGGGATCATCGTGAAGGCGATCCAGGCGGGGGCCAAGACGTTTCAGGAGGTTAGCCGGAGAACCGGCGCCGGCACCGGACCCTGCGCCGCGGCCCGCTGCGGCCCCATGGTCCGAGGCATGCTTGGAGAAGAAGTTGAGATTTGCTCTGTCTGCGGCTGGTCCATTCTGAAAGGTCCTTTGCCGTTAACTTGCCCCCGCTGCGGCGCGGGGCAGTAAGAAGCAGAGCCGGCGCTTCACCGGCAAGATGCTTGATCCGGAGAGCGGCCTCTACTACTATGGCGGCAGATACTATGATGACCCACGAGCCTCAGATTGGAGGGGGCTAGCACAAGAAACTCGCCTGACTCCCATTCCCTCTGCGGCGACTAAAAGGATCGAGAGTTATTTGATGAAAGACCTCCTCTTTCATGCTCTCAATGTACCAACTATGCCCCCATCATTGGCCATTACTTCCTTTGCATTGTTGCAAGGTCCGGCTCCGTTTCAGGTGATTAGATTAGGTTCTCGAGAGACAAATAGGGAATAGTAGATTGGTTAAATTCGTCTCGGGAACGCTCAATTTGTTCTGTACACCAAATCTCGGCAAGAAAAACCTTGCTTGCCTGTTGTTGTTCACCTTATCTCACTCGTTTTTAGCTGGCTGCCTTGTGTACAGCAATCCGAAGGTAGATTCCACCGCAAATGCTCAGATGGAAAAGGGCAAGCTTTCTTTGCCGGATATTCAACTGTGGTTTTTTTCTTGGAACCGAAGAGGGTGGGGAATGGTATTCCCTATA
>JACPDC010000302.1 GCA_016184235.1 Deltaproteobacteria bacterium
CTTAATAAGTCTGGACACCTTATCCAGAGTGGTGGAGGGATTGGCCCTTCGAAGCCACAGCAACCGGTCCCATCGTTAAGGTGGGGTGCTGGTGCTAATTCCCACCTCGCCTAGGGCGGGGGAAGATAAGGTGAGGTGCAAACCTCTTCTTATCCAATGGGAAGAGGTTTTTTTTTGGTCTACGGCGAATGAAAAAGGCTCATCTGCGGCGTTGCGCTCGGCCGACTCGCTACGACGTACTATTTGAGTACGCCTCCGCTCGTCGTTTGTCGCGCGCCTTGCATCTGAAACCTTTTTGCTTCGCCTCGAATACCAGATGGGAAGATGACGGTGCGTCTTACACCTGAGCAGATCGAGCGCTACAGCCGCCAAATCATGATTCCCGACGTCGGCGGCACAGGACAGATCCGCCTCCGTCAGGGCCGGGTCTTGATCATCGGGGCCGGCGGGCTGGGATCTCCGGCGGCCTTTTATTTGGCCGCCGCGGGAGTCGGCACCCTGGGGCTCCTGGACAGCGACCGCGTCGATCTCTCCAACCTCCAGCGGCAAATTCTGCATTCGACGGCGGACCTGGGCCGGGAAAAGGTCGCCTCCGCCAAGGACAAGCTCGCCCGGCTCAACCCGGAGGTGGAGATCCTCGCCTTTCCCGTGCGCCTGGACGAAAAAAACGCGGCGGAGCTC
The DNA here is from genome assembly GCA_016184235.1 of Deltaproteobacteria bacterium. Classification (GTDB taxonomy): domain Bacteria; phylum Desulfobacterota; class Binatia; order UBA9968; family UBA9968; genus UBA9968. The sequence goes on from JACPDC010000302.1 coordinate 682, forward strand.
ATTACCGGCTATGATTTCATCGTCGACGGCAGCGATAATTTCGCCACGAAGTTCTTGGTCAACGACGCCGCTGTGGCCCTCGGCAAAGCGTTTTCCCACGCCGGGATCGTGCGCCTGCAGGGCCAGACCATGACCGTGATTCCCGGCAAGAGCGCCTGCTACCGCTGCCTGTTCAAGGACCCGCCCGCTCCGGGCGAGATCCTCAACTGCCAGCAGGCGGGCATCCTCGGGGCGATTGCCGGGACCATAGGCTCGATCCAGGCCACGGAAGCGATCAAATACCTGATCGGCATGGAAGAAGAACTGCTGGTGGATCGCCTGCTGGCCTACGATGCCAAAGCTATGAGGTTCCATACCGTCGAAGTGCGACGAGATCCCCGGTGCATCGCCTGCGGCGACGACGCAAAGGGCGAGCGGAAGCTCCGTTCCATGGCTTGAGCAGAAAGGAAGAACCATGAGTTTCGTCAAAGGACTTCAATGCAGAGAATGCGGCCAGGGGTACCCCAAGGAACCGCTGCACGTTTGTGAAACCTGCTTCGGTCCCCTGGAGATCGTCTATGACTACGACGGGATCAAGAAATCGATCAGCCGGGAAAAAATCCTTTCGCGCCCGAAGAGCCTGTGGCGCTACCGGGAGCTTTTGCCGATCGACGGAGAGCCCCAGGCCGGACTCTATTCGGGCTTCACGCCGCTCGTGCGCGCCCACAGGCTGGGAGAGGCCCTGGGCGTAAAAGAGCTCTATATCAAAGACGACTCGGTAAACCATCCTACGTTCTCGTACAAGGACCGGGTGGTTTCGGTGGCCATCTCCAAGGCCATCGAGTTCGGATTCGATACGGTTTCGTGCGCCTCCACGGGTAATCTTGCCAACTCGGTCGCCGCGCACGCGGCCAAGGCCGGTCTGAACTGTTACGTCTTTATTCCCGACGGCCTGGAACAGGGGAAAATCATCGGCTCCGCCATCTACGGGCCGCGCACCATCTCGATCAAGGGGAACTACGACGATGTCAACCGGCTGTGCAGCGAGATCGCGGACAAGTACGGCTGGGCCTTCGTCAACGTCAACTTGAGGCCCTACTATGCCGAGGGGGCGAAGACGCACGCCTTCGAGATCGCCGAACAGCTCGGCTGGAAGCTCCCGCGCCATGTGGTGGTCGCATCGGCCGGAGGCACCATACTCCCCAAGCTCGCCAAGGCCTTCAAGGAGCTCAAGCAGGTCGGACTGATCGACGGCGGCCATTGCAAGATCTATTCTGCCCAGGCGAGCGGTTGCGCCCCCATCGTCCAGGCCTTAAAGAAAGGCACGGATCTCATCAGCCCGGTGAAGCCGAACACCATCGCGAGCTCCATCGCCATCGGCAATCCGGCGGACGGCTACTACGTGCTTCAGGCGGTGCGGGAATCCGGCGGATGGGGCGAGGCGGTCACCGACGAAGAGATCCTCGATGGCATCAAGCTTCTCGCGCGCACCGAGGGAATCTTCACCGAGCCGGCGGGCGGGACCGAAGTGGCGGTGGCAAGAAAGCTGATCCAGCAGGGAAGGATCCCGCGCGACGAATCCATCGTCATCAGCATCACGGGCAACGGGTATAAGACCCTCGAGGTGGTGGCGCGGAGCGTGGAGCAGCCCTTCAAGATCCAGGCGAGTCTGGCAAGCTTCGATGAGCTTTACCTCCAGCTTGCCCAGCCGGCCCAGGGAAAGGCGCTGGCAGGCGAAGGCTAGAAAAGCGCGCCTTGAAAGGTTCCCGAGGAAGGTTTATAAAAAGTATCCATAGGGTCTTTAAGGAGGCTGACTATGACGGTGCGTGTTCGTGTACCAACGCCCCTTCGCAAATTCACCAACGGGGCCGATGAAGTGAATGGCCAGGGCGGCAATGTCCGGGCCCTGGTGGAAGACTTGGACCGGCAGTTTCCGGGGATCAAAGAGAGAATCTGCGATGAAACGGGAAAGGTCCGCCGCTTTGTGAATGTCTATGTCAACGGCGATGACATTCGCTTCTTGCAGAACTTGGAAACCTCTCTTAAAGAGGGGGACGCCATCTCGATTGTCCCCGCCATAGCAGGCGGGGCCTGAGATTTGGTCGAGATCCATTCATGATTACCTCCATCACCGCCCGCGCATTGGCCCGTGAAGCCGCCATGGAGCCCAGGGTCGTCGCTTCCGTTCTCGATCTGGTGGGCAACACCCCGGTGCTTCAGATCGGCAGGATCGCGCAGGGACTTTCCCCGGCGGTACGAATCTTCGCCAAGCTGGAGGGCTTCAATCCGGGCGGCTCGGTGAAAGACCGTCCGGCCCTGAAGATGGTCCAGGAAGCGATCCGCTCAGGAAAACTCGCCGCGGGAAAAACCATCATCGACTCGACTTCGGGAAACACGGGCATCGCCCTGGCGTTGATCGGCAGGGTCCTGGGCTATCCGGTGGAGCTGGTTATGCCCTCCAACGTGAGCACCGAGCGGAAGCGCATCATCGCGGCGCTCGGGGCAAAAATCATCTTCAGTGATCCGCTGGAGGGATCGGACGGCGCGATCCGCCTGTGCCGCAAGGTCCTGGAAGAAAACACCGACAAATACTTCAAGCCCGATCAATATTTCAACCCGATGAACCCGCAGGCCCACTACGAAACCACCGGTCCGGAGGTCTACCGCCAGACGAGCGGGGAGATCACCCACTTTATCGCCGGGATCGGCACCGGCGGCACGATTATGGGTGCCGGCCGATACCTAAAAGAGAAAAACCCGAAGATCCGGGTCATCGCGGTCGAGCCGGACGATGCGCTGCACGGGCTCGAAGGATTAAAACACATGGCGAGCTCCATCGTACCGGGGATCTACGACGAAAAAGCGCTGGACGAAAAAATCGCCATCTCCACGGAAGACGCCTATGCCATGGTCTACCGGCTGGCTCAGGAAGAAGGCGTTCTGGTCGGGCAGTCTTCCGGCGCTGCCATGCATGCTACTCTGCGGATTGCCAGGAAACTCAGGTCCGGCACTTTGGTGACGGTCTTTCCCGATTTCGGCGACAAGTATCTGACCACCAATCTTTGGGTGGGATGGCGTGACAAGATGTCGGTCGGGAATCTCAACTTTTCCATTTGAATCGCCCAGCGATGAAACGCCAAAAAGAAAAAGTCTGTGAGAGAATCTATCTGACCTTTCCGAAGGAGCTGGTCAAGGAGCCGATCGTCTGCCTGCTGGCGAAAGAATTCGACATCGTCTTCAATATCCGGGGATCGACGGTCACCCCGGAGATGGCCCTGGTGGCGCTGGAAATCGACGGCGAGCGCGGGGAAGTGGACAGGGCGGTTCACTGGCTCAAAGAAAAGGGCGTCATGGTCGAGCCGATCGAGAAAAACGTCATCGAGTAATTCTGATCAGTGCAGGGAGACCGAGGAGCGATGAACGAAGTCAGGCGAAGTTTATTGGCAGGCTGCTATTGGACTGTGGCCGAGATAGATAAGATCAAGACGCCTTCCTCGTGAGCCGGCCCGCCCAGGAGAAAATTTCCCCGGTTGCGTATCCTCACCGTGGTATCGAGGAGAGGCTTCTCCCCTTCCTGCAAACGCACCTTTAACGAGACGCGACTGTTGCGGTACTCTTGAGGCATCACCGCCAGAGTGCGCCCCCCGGGGATCTCGAACAGGGCGTTGCCGTTCCACGGCACCTTCTGGCTCTCCTCTTTGACCAAACGATACGAGCTGTATTTGATGACCTCGAGCTGGTTCTTCATTTTCGAGAGCTTGGCGTCGAAGTCATCGCTCTCATTGCTGGCAAGGATGGTCCCGATGCTCAATTGAACTCCCTGCGGGGCTTTCTCGCCGGCGGGCGCGCTCACGCTCAACGGCAAAAGAAAAAGGCTAAAAAGCAGGGTCCTTCGCAGTCGGCTCTCCAGAAGCTTCATCATCTTCTTCCTGACTCTCGAACAGCCAGATTACCGTCGTCTTGGTCTTGCTCTCGCGGAGCACCGCCACGTTGAAGCCGTGGCCGTCGATGGAGTCCACCGCGGCAACATTGCCCCGATTCACCCCCCAGCGCCATCCGGGAGCATACTGTACCAGAGAAAAGATCGCCAACAAAAAAACGATCGCCACCGGGACCGCCCAAGCGATCCTCTGGGGATAAAAGGCCGGACGCGCCCATTCCCAAAGACGCGCCTGCCGGGGCCTCTCTTCCGAGATCCGCCGGCGGACGCCGTCCCAAAAAGGCTCAAACGCGACCCGGGAAGCCTCCGTTTCCAGGACACCGCTCAGCACCACCTGGACCCGCTCCAGTCGTCGCCTTTCCCCTGAGCACGAAGGACAGCCTTCCACGTGCCGTCGGATCTCCTCCGCGTCGGCATGACCGAGCTCTCCGTCGAGCCAAGCCCCGAGAGAATTCTTGACCGTTTCGCAATTCGTCTTCACAGGTAGGGTCCTAACTTCTCCTGCAATTTCTTTCGCGCATAATGGAGCCGGCTCATCACCGTCCCTTCGGAACAGCCCAGCATGCGGCCGATGTCCTTATAAGAGAGCCCCTCGATCGCCCTCATGACAATGACCGCTCTGTGATCCGGAGTCAATTCGTTGATCGCCGCCACCAGCCGCTGTCCCAGCTCCTTGCTCTGCAAATCGAGAAAAGGGTCGTTCGCCGACGATGCCCCTTCCGCATTGTCCACCGCCTCGTCCATCGTCTCTCTAAGCTCCGTGGGCCCTCGTTTCTGGCGCCTCTGAAAATCGATGGACAGGTTCACCGCGATGCGGTACAGCCAGGTGTAGAAAGCCGAGCCCCCTTTGAAGCCCTGGATGCTCCTGTAGGCGCGAAAGAAGACCTCCTGGGCTACCTCCATAGCGTCATCGCGGTGGTTCAGTATTCCCAGAACCACCATATAGACCTTGCGATAATACTTTGCTACCAGCTCCTGGAAGGCCGCAACGTCTCCGTTCTGGCATCTCTGGACAAGCTCCCAGTCGCTAAGGTCCACAGTGATCCTTGTTTGTTTTGACGTTGGAAAAAGGGGGTTTATTCAACCAGGCGATTACTATTAGCAAAACCTTGAATTTTTCGCCAATTGCCTTAGAATGGCTTCAGTTTCCTTCAGTCTTCGCGCCGAGTTAACACTTAAGTCGCATACGGAAAGATTCGATGCTGGTCCAATGTCCCAAGTGCCAAACCACTTACAGGGTCTCTGACGGTCTAGTCACCGCACCCAACCCCACCTTTCGCTGCTCCCGCTGCAAGCATATTTTCGTCTTGGGATTAAGAGCCGAGGCCAGCCCTGTCAGCGAGCCCGTGAAACCGTCGTCTGCGCCGCCGCGACGAGACAAAGAGCCGGAGCTGAATTTCTCTCTCGCCGCTCTGGAAAAGAAAGAGACCGGCGAAGAAAAATCAGCGGAAGTCCCCGCCTCTCCCCGGCAAGACAAAGACAATCCGGCGGAGACGAGCACGGATCCGACCCGAGCAGAGCCCGCGCAACCGGCGACCGGCGAATCCTTTTCTTTCCCCGATGAAAGACCGACCGCGAGCCCCGTCCCGGAGGATCTACCGCCCAGGCTTGAAGCAGAGCCGTCGCCGGTTCAGAGCGAAGAGAAAGAAGACGACTGGTCCCTCACCCGCCCCCAGGTCGAGGAGGAGTCCTTTACCATTCCCGAAGAGAGCCGATCCGAGCCGGCGCCTGGCGCGCCCAGCCCCACATTTGAAGAGAGGTGGGCGGATGCGCTGCCGCTGCTCGAAGAGAGACAGGCCGATCCGTCGCAGGACCCCTATCGCGACCGGCCCCTTTCGATCGTTCCCTACGTTACC
>JACPDC010000303.1 GCA_016184235.1 Deltaproteobacteria bacterium
AGCGAGGTGGTGCGCATCAGAGGGACCGATCTCAACCCGGCGAAGCCGGGAGCGGCCCAGACATTTGCCACCGGAACTCAAGGGGCCAATGGCGTTGCCTTTGACTGGCAGGGAAATCTCTATGTGTCGGGAGGCCGCAGCGGAAGAATCTACCGGGTGGGGCCTGGCGGGGGTCCGGCCCAAGTGGTAGCGCAGATCGAGGCCCATACCAGGACGCTCCCTGATGGCAAAACACAGCAAGCGATCATTGCCAATGGTCTCGCCTTCGATGCCAAAGGAGTCCTCCATGTCGCCGACACTGCCAGAGGAGCCATCTGGAAAATACCAGTTCAGCCTGACGGCAAGGCCGGCAGGCCGACCCTGCTGGCGCAGGACCGTCTCATGGATGGCGCGGACGGGCTGGCATTCGACGGAAAAGGCCGCCTCTGGGTCACCAGCAACGAGCGCAATGCCCTGGTCACAGTCGCTCCCGACGGCCAGGTTCAAGAGATCGCCAAAAACGGCAGCACCGGGCCTCTGGAATTCCCCGCCGCTATTGTTTTTGTCGGCGACACGGGTTATATCAGCAACTTCGATAATCCCCGGCGCGACAATATGGACAGCAACGGCAAGACGGCTCTGGATGGGATCGGCGCCTCGATCGCGCAGATCACTTTCTAGAACCTGGAGAAAGTGTTGAAAACTCTCTCTACGGGCGGGTCAAAAAGGTCCCAGATGCGAGGCGCGGGAGAAACCGACGAGCGGAGGCGTACTTGAGCAGTACGTCGGAGCGAGGCGGTCGAGCGCAACGAAGCAGATGGGCCTTTTTCAACAGCCTGTTGGAATTGTGACACCGCTGCTCTCAGTTGAAGGCGCCAGCAAAGAATTCTACTCTCGCGGGAAAAAGGTCCTGGCCCTGGACTCGGCGAGCCTGAGCGTGCACGAGGGCGAGTTCGTTACGATAGTGGGGCCGTCCGGCTGCGGCAAATCGACGCTGCTGAATCTCATTGTCGGTCTCCTGCCGTTAAGCTCCGGACGGATTCTCTTTCGCGATCGCGCTGTCAACGGCATCAATCCGGAGATCGGCTACATCACGCAAAAGGATAACCTTCTCCCGTGGCGCACGCTGGCGCAAAACGTCGAGATAGCCTTGGAGATCAGGGGCGTGGAAAAGAGCGAGCGGAGGGAGCAGGCGGAGGAGTTGATCGAGCGCGTCGGACTCAAAGACTTTGAAGACCACTACCCGCACGAGCTTTCCGGAGGGATGAGACAGCGCGCCAACATCATCCGGACGCTGATCTATGACCCGGATTTGATCTTGATGGATGAGCCCTTTGGTCCTCTGGATGCGCAGACGAGGATCGTGTTACAAGAGCAGCTATTGAGCCTTTGGACGACGACGAAAAAGACCATCATTTTTATCACCCACGACCTGGTCGAGGCGATCGCCCTGGCGGATCGCGTCGTGGTGATGACGTCGCGTCCGGGCAGGGTAAAACGGGTCGCCGGCGTGCCCATAGCGCGACCGAGAGATATCTATCAGATTCACCAAAGCCAGGAGTTTCGCAGCGTCTATGAAAGCTTGTGGAAGGAACTCAAACCAGAAGTTAAAATGGCTGGAGAATAAATAAGGAGGATTATCCCATGAAAAGATTGATTCCTATCATCGTCGCCGCTGTTTCCCTCTGTTTCGCTCTCGCTTTCCCTACAGCTCAGGCGCAATCCCTTAGGAAGGTCAAGCTCACCAAGCCCGTCGTCGCCCTCACTATGTCTCCGCTCTACATAGCTCAATCGAAGGGCTTTTTCGCCGAAGAGGGGTTGGACGTCGAGATGACCTCGACAGGAGGGGGCGGGCCGGATATCCGGGCGCTCATCGCCGGCGAGGCGGATTTCACCTTCACCACTGGGGACAACGTCATGCTGGCCTACCAGGAGGGCAAGCCGCTCCTCATGGTCATGAGCGCTCTTAACAAGGTATTCATCAATTGGGCTATTCACAAAGAATCTGCCAAGGCCAAAGGGATAACCGAGAGCACGCCGTTCGGGGAAAAAGTCAAGGCGCTCAAAGGACTCACGGTCGGTGTGACCAATCCGGCGGCCCTGACCGCGCACTTGGCCGCTTTTGTGATCCGCAAGGCCGGATACGTGCCGCAGCAGGACGTGAAGATTATTCCCGTAGGGGCCGGTCCTACCTGGCTTGCAGCTCTCGAAAACCGCAAGGTCGATTTGGCTTTAACGGCCCCTCCGGTGCCCGAGACCGCCATCCAGCGCGGTGTCGCCATCATGTTCATCAACAACGCTAAAGGCGAGGATCCCTCGATCTCCGAGTTTCTCATGGAAAATCTCGTCGCGCGTCCGGAGACTCTTAAGAAGGATCCCGAACTGGTGCGCAAGATGGTCCGCGCATTGGTCAAGGCGAACAAGTGGGCTCTCAGCAGCACGCCGGAACAGGTAACCGACGCTCTGAAACCGGCCCTGGGCAAGACTGATCCGAAGATCCTTCTGGCGGGCGTCAGGTCTCTTATGCCGACGCTGAGCCCGGATGGCCGCACCACCGAGCGCAGCGTGCAGACCACGCAGGAGATTCTCGACGTGGCAGGACTGTTGAAAAAGCGGGCGGCCTACTCCGACATCGTCACCAACGAGTTTCTGCCCAAATGATCGGTCGGGGGCGCCTTTACCTCTATCGCTTCCTCTTCGGGCTCTTCCTGCTCGTTTCCTGGGAGCTGAGCTCAGGAAGGTTCATCGATCCTTTTTGGATCTCCAGCCCTTCGAGAGTCTTCGGCTATCTTTGGGAAGTAACCTCGGATGGCTCTATCTTTGCGCACTTGGCCATTACTCTCTATGAGACCTTTACTGGCTTTTTCATCGGGTCGCTCACCGGCATCGGCTTCGGCTTTCTGCTCGCCAGAAAGGAGATCCTTGCCCAGGTCTTAGATCCGTTTATCGTTGCCTTTAATGGAATCCCGCGCATCGCGCTCGCCCCCATATTTATCATCTGGTTTGGCATCGGGCCTAATTCTAAGATTATTCTCGTAGTGATCGTGGTTTTTTTCTTGACCTTCTTCAACACCTATTCAGGGGTTAAAGGGGTAGACATAGAACTAAAAAACATTTTGCGCATCATGGGGGCTAGCGAACGGCAGATCCTCTGGAAGGTCACTATCCCGGCAACTGTTCCTTGGATCACCACAGGACTAAAACTCAGTGTCCCCTATGCCTTGGTGGGCGCCGTTGTAGGTGAGTTTATCGCGGCGAGTAAAGGCTTAGGCTATCTCATCAACTACAATACTTCTCTCTTTTCCACGACGGGCGCCTTTGGGGGTATCTTGGTCTTGGCCCTCATCGTAGTGCTTTGCAACGAGGTCATCGAACGAACCGAGGCCTATCTACTTCGGTGGCGGCCGCGGGAGGAGACGAGATCCCAGGGAGAGCTGTATTAAGGCTCGCTCGGGGCCTGCCTCGCTCCCCGAAAGCAATAGGGTTCGCTCGGGGGCCTGCTTCGCGCGCCCAAAGCAATGGGCGGTTCGCTCGGGACCCGACTCGCTTCCCGAAAGCAATAGACCTGTGGGTTCTTTGAACCTGCACGACTGGTGCTTTCGGGTCGCTCGCCAGGCCCCTCGCTTTACGGAGCGACCGAGGGGAGCGCGAGTGAGGCTGCGGACGTCCGACTCGAACGCTTCGGTTTAAGCAGAGGTCTATCGGCCGCAGCCGAGAGCGCGTTCCCCGAGGGCTCTTGACCGGCGAGGCTCGGAAGGGTTGTCCCCGAGGAGCCGTGCATGGACGGTGACTTGACTTGGCAGGGCGACCACAGGTAGGGTTCTGGTGTTTTTCTTAGGAGCGACTTAATGGCAGGCCGTCCTTTTCTCCAGATTCCGGGTCCCGCTTTGGTCCCTGAGCGGGTTGCCCGCGCGATGTCGCAATCCCTCATAGATCATCGCGGTCCGGAATTCGCCCGTTTGCTCAAAGAGGTCCTGGACGGGCTCAAGAACGTTTTTCAGACAACCGGCGGTGAGATCGTTCTCTATCCCGGCTCCGGCACCGGCGCCTGGGAGGCCTCACTGGTCAACACCCTTTCTCCGGGGGACCGGGTGCTGGGCTGCGTGAACGGCCATTTCAGTGACCGTTTCTGCCAGACCGCGAGCGCGCACGGCATGGAGGTCGAGACCCTTGAAGTTCCTTACGGCGTCGGGGTTCCCGCCGACCTGGTGGAAGAGCGTCTGCGCGCGGACAGGAACCGCGAGATCAAGGCCGTGCTCGCCCTGCACAGCGAGACCTCGACGGGCGTGGTCAGCGACATCGCCGCCATTCGCCGGGCTATGGATCGCGCCGACCACCCTGCCCTTCTCCTCGTAGATACGGTCAGCTCCCTGGCGACGACCGACTTCCGCCTGGACGCCTGGAAGGTGGATGTGGCGCTGACCGGGCCCCAGAAAGGGCTCATGCTGCCGCCGGGCATGGCGATTCTGGCTGTCAGCCAAAAGGCGCTGAAGGCGGGCCGGAGCGCGAAGTGCCCCCGTTTTTTTTGGGACTGGGCGCCGGTCCTGGAGCGAAACGCCAGCGGGGAGTTTCCTTACACCCCCGCGACGGCGCTCCTCTTCGGTCTCAAGGAAAGTCTCGCCATGCTGGCCGAAGAGGGATTGCCGAACGTCTTTCTGCGCCACAATCGCATGGCCGAAGCCTGCCGGCGCGCCGTGCTGGCCATGGGACTCAAACTACTCGTGAAGAATCCCAGCGAGTGCTCCAGCACGCTCACAGCGGTCTGCATGCCCGACGGCTTCGACTCCGACGCCTATCTCGCGCACGCGCACAGCCGGCTGGATATTTCTCTGGGGCCGGGGCTGGGAAAGGTCAAAGGCAAGATCTTCCGGATCGGCCACCTGGGAAGCTTCAACGAGCTCGAGCTGCTCGGGGCGCTGGCCGGGGTGGAGATGACGCTCAAGAGCTTCGGCGTCAATATCCCCCTGGGGGCCGGCCTGGCGGCGGCTGAGAGCTATTTATTGCAAAGCGCCTCGAACTCGGGGCAAGGCCTATGAAAATAGACCCGCAGAAGTGCGTCGCCTGCGGCAACTGCCTGCCGGTTTGTCCGGTCGGCGCGATCCACGTCGACCCACGCCTCGCCAGGGCGGTCGTCAACGAGGACGAGTGCGTCGAATGCTTCGCCTGCTTCCGCGGCATGTCCAAGGAGCATTTAAACCCGGTCATGGTGCGCGCCATCCGGCGCGTCGCGGGCTTCTTCCGCTTTCGCTTCGATCCGGAGCCGGACATCTGCCCCACGGATGCCATCACCCCGCAGGAGCTCCAATGGCCGCGCATTGTCCGGCGCGCCTTCTCCGATCCCCAGGTCCCGCACGAATCCACCGGCATCCACGGCCGGGGCACCGCCGAGGTGAAGACCAACGATGTCACCGGCCGGGTAAAGGAGGGCGAGGCGGGATTCGTGGTTGAATTCGGACGTCCGGGCGTCGGCGCCCGCTTCCGCGACATCCAGCGGGTGACCATGGCGCTCGCGGCTTGCGGCGTGGACTTCGAGAAGAACAATCCGGTGACTTCCCTGATGACCGATCCTGTCAAAGGACTCATTCGGGAAGACATTCTCGACGAAAAGATCCTCTCGGCCATCGTCGAGATCAAGAGCCGCCTGGCACAGGTGCCCATGGTGCTGAAAAAAATCCGCGATCTCTCCCGCGAGGTAGACACCGTGATCAGCGTGGGGGTCTCGACGCGCTGCGACGCGGCCGGCGACGACGCCTTGCGGGCGATTCTGGAATACGAGGGCTACCCGATGTACCGGGGCAAAACGAACTTGGGTCTGGGACGCATCGCTACTGCGAAGAGTGAGGACGGGCTGTAAAGTGACCAACACCCTGCATCGCTACAGCGAGCATTATGCCTTCGACGGGCGGCCTGCCAGCCCCGAGCCGATCAAGGACGACTACATCGTCTTCGCGATGGCGAGTCGAGGGCTCAACGACGAAAATCTCGTCGAGAAATACCGGCGCTTTCTCCGCCTGGCCCTCAAGCACAATCCCGTCAACATCGGCGACGCCAGCAAGGGAGGAATGCTGCGCCCGCGCACGGACATGAATCCCACGGCCCACTGGAGACGGGACCAGCGCGCCGACCCCGAGCAGGTGATCGCCGGCATCGAGGGCCACACCACCGTAGCGGCGGTCTTCGACAACTATGAGGCGATGAAGGCCTTCGTGGAGGAGCTCAAAGAGGAAAACTTCGGCATCTCCGTCAACATCAGCGCGCCGATGGACGACGCCCGCCGCTGCTGCCAGCAGACTGGAATTACCCGGCACAGCGTGGAATACTCCATCGGCTTTCACGGCCGCGTGGACAAGCTCCCGGACGGGACAACTCTGGAGCTTTCCACCATGTGCGGCCACGGAATGGTCTCCGCCAACTTCGCTAAAAAGATGATCGAGTGGACGAAGGAAAACAGACGG
>JACPDC010000304.1 GCA_016184235.1 Deltaproteobacteria bacterium
CGCGCTGCTCCTTCCGCTGGCGACGAATTTCGGACTGGAGGCCGGACTGAATCCCGTCATCTGCGGCCTGATCGTCACCATTGTGGTCGATGCCGTCATTCTCTACCCGGTCCAAACCGCGACCAACCTGCTGGCATACGAGGCGGGCTACTACGATGCGACGGACGTGCGCCGGTTCGGCATCGCCATGCTGGCCCTGACAAGCGCGCTGATCCTTGCGGTCGTGCTGCCTTACTGGAGCCTGCTCGGCCTGGCGCTGACTTCCCGCTGAGATTCCGGCCGCGTCACGCGGACCTTTTCAGACGCCGCATCCGTTCGAGCGAAAGCTCTAACAGGCGATCGGCCTCGGCCTCGAGCTCGGGCGGAGGCCAGGGCCGCTGGTGGGTGGTGAGCCTCTTGTCGTACGGTCCTGAAGGGAGCCGCTCGTGGCCCGGATAGCTGGAGCAATGGAACTCGAGATGGTTCCCGTCCGGATCATTAAAGTAAATCTCCGCGCTGCCGGTTCCCGCGCGCGTCATCGGCCCGACGAAGGGGACCTGCCACTTCTTTAAATGAGCCGCCCACTTCTCCAGATCCTCCGCCGGCACGTCCAGCGCGTGGTGCGGATGGGACTGGTCCCAGGCGGGCTGGCCGTGACTCTGCTCAAAGAGATCCACTTCCAACCCCGCGCACAGCCTCACTCCCACCTGAAGCGACCGGGCCAGCCCTTTTTTCACCCGGTCGGGGGCGGACTCGTGATGCACTTCCCCGCCAAGCACGGCCACGTAAAAGCGCGCCGCCTGGTAGCGATCCGTTACCGGAATCGTGGTGTGGTTGAGGGCCTGAATATGCAGCGGGGCATCGGGATTGAAATCGGGCGAAGCCATTGCGACCTCCTTTGAAGCCAGCCGGAATTTGACGAGGAAAAAATAGGCCGAGACGCGAGCCCTTGTCAACTAACTAGGCCGCGCGCGGCCATCCGATTTGCCGTTCAGGTACTCCCGCAGATAGCGCGCGGTGTAGGAATCCTTGCCGTCCTGCGCCACCTCCAGCGGCGCGCCCCAGGCCACGAGGTGCCCCCCCTGCTCCCCGCCCTCGGGACCTAAATCCAACAGGTAATCCGCTTCCTTGACGATCTCGAGATTGTGCTCGATGGTGATCACCGTGTTGCCCATATCGACCAGGCGGTGCAATATCTGGATGAGCTTTTCCACGTCGGAGAAGTGCAGACCTGTGGTCGGCTCATCGAGGACGTAGAGCGTCTTGCCGCGCGACTCTTTGCCCAACTCGTGGGCGAGCTTGATCCGCTGCGCCTCTCCTCCCGAGAGCGTGTTGCTCGCCTGGCCCAGGGTGATGTAGCCCATGCCGATGTCGTCGAGGATCTTAAGCGGGCGCAGGACCTTCGGAAAGGGACGGAAGAAGGCGACCCCCTCTTCCACCGTCATGCGCAGCACGTCGGCGATGCTCTTGTCATTGTAGCGGATGTTGAGCGTTTCTTCGTTGAAGCGCTCCCCGCCGCAGCCATCGCAATCGACGAAGACATCGGGGAGAAAACTCATCTCCTTGCGGATCTTTCCCTGCCCGGCGCACTCCTCGCACCTTCCTCCTTTGACGTTGAAGGAGAACCTGTTCGGCGCGTAGCCGCGCAGCCTGGCCTCCGGGGTGAGGGCAAAGATACGGCGGATCTCATCGAGAAAGCCGACGTAAGAGGCGGGTATGGAGCGGGGGGTCTTGCCGATCGGGCTCTGGTCCACCTCCACTACCCGTTCCAGCCGCTCCCACCCGGCAATCTCCTTGTGGCCTCCCGGGCGGCCGGCAAACTGGCCAAGCTTGATCTTGAGTCCCTTGTAAAGGACCTCCTTCACCAGCGTGCTCTTTCCCGAGCCGGACACTCCCGTGACGCAGCTCCAGGCCCCCAGGGGAAAGCGGACATCGATGTTTTTAAGATTGTTCGCTCTGGCGCCCCGAATCTTAAGCCAGGGCGAGCCGTTGAAGGAGCGGCTGGGCCAGAGCCTTTCTCTGTCGGCCCTGAGAAAGGCGCCCGTAAGCGAGTTGGGATTGTCGATGATCTCCCCGGGCGTGCCCACGGCCACGACCTTGCCGCCGTGAAGCCCCGCCCCCGGTCCCAAGTCCACTATTAAATCGGCCGATCGAATCGTGCTCTCGTCGTGCTCCACGACCAGGACTGTGTTCCCTGCCTCTTCCAGGCGCCGGAGCGTGCCGAGGAGCATTCCATTGTCACGCGGATGGAGCCCGATGGTGGGCTCGTCGAGGATGTAGCAAACCCCGCGCAGGTTGGAGCCGAGCTGCGCCGCCAGCCGGATGCGCTGCGCCTCTCCGCCGGAAAGGGTGTCGGCGCGCCGATCCAACGTGAGATAGGGAAGCCCGACCTCCGAGAGAAAGCTCAGCCGCTGCTCGATTTCCCTGAGGACCTTCTCCGTTACCGCCCGGTCCCTCTCGGATCTGCCGTTCTCCCCCTGGCCGACCTCGAGGGCGCGAAAATAGTCCCGCGCGTCCTGGATAGAGAGAGCGGTGACCTGCCAAATGGCGCGGCCATCGACCTTGACCGCCTGGGCGCGGGCGTTGAGTCTTCTGCCGTGACAGGCGGCGCAGGGAGTTTCGGTCATCAACTGAGAAAGGAATTCGCTCAGGCCGTCCTCCTCTTCCCGCACCAGTCCTCGCAGGTACGGAAGCAAGCCGCGAAACTTGGCGCGATCCCCCCCGCCCTCAAGCGCCAGCTCTCGCTGTTTTTTCGTCAGGCGGGAAAACGGCCGCTCCACGTCAATCCGGTGTTTTTCCCTGAGATCTCTCAGCAGGCGCTGGAGCGAGCGCTTGAGATCCGCCGCCCTCGCGGGCGCGGATGACAGCAGCGACGAAACCATTCGGGTCAATGGCCTGCCGGGATCGCCGACCACCAGCTCGGGGTCGAATTCCAGCTTGAATCCCATGCCGTTGCACTGCGGGCAGGCCCCCTGGCGGCTGTTAAACGAGAAGAGTCTGGGATCCGGGGACTCGTAGCCGATGCCGCAATGGAGGCAGAAGAGGCGCTGGTTGTAGACGTGCTCTCCGGCGGGCGAGAGCAGATGGATGACGCCGTTTCCCAGGCGCAATCCCTGCTCCACCATCGCCTCCACCGCCCGGCCTCCGGCCTTGGCCCTGCCGATCACGATGTCGATGTCATGCTCCCGGTAGCGCTCCAGCCCCTCCAGCAGCCTGGCCGCCTTGAGATCGACCAGCTCCCCGTCGATCCGCGCCTTGCGATAGCCAAGCTTCCTGGCTCCCGCGATCACTTCCTTATGAAATCCTTTCCTCCCCCTCACGATCGGGCTCAAGACGGCGACCTCTTTTCCCCGGTGAACGCGCGAGACGCGGTCCAAAATCTGACTCTTGGTCAGCGATCGGATCTGACGGCCGCACTGCACGCAGTGCTGTTTTCCCACCTTGGAATAGAGCAGTCTTAAGTAATGATAAATCTCCGTGACGGTGGCCACGGTCGATTTCTTGCCTCCCTGGCTCAGGCGCTGCTCGATGGCGACCGTGGGCGGGATGCCGGAAAGGAAATCCACGTTGGGACGGGCCATCACCTTGAGGAACTGGCGCGCGTAGGCGGACAGGCTGTCGATATAGCGCCGCTGCCCCTCGGCATAGATGATGTCGAACGCCAGAGAGGATTTCCCCGACCCGCTCAAGCCCGTGATGACGACGAAGCGGTCGCGCGGGATGTCCAACTGGATGTTTTTGAGATTGTGCTCCTTCGCCCCGACGATGGTGATCGCGTTCTTTCCCTTTTCCGACCCCTTCGTCGGCGGAATCCTGGAACTTTTTTCCAACTTCGGGGTGAAGGGAGACGGCGCCTCTTTTTGTAAGTGGGGGCCGAGATAGCGGCCCGTATGGGATTTCCCGACTTGCGCTATCTCTTCGGGAGTCCCGGCGGCCACGATGAATCCTCCGCCATCGCCCCCCTCGGGTCCGAGATCGATGACGTAGTCGGCGCACTTGACGACCTCCATGTTGTGCTCGATGACAACGACCGAGTGGCCCTGATCGACCAGCTCCTGCAGGGCGCGCAGCAGCCGCTCGACATCGTAGAAGTGAAGGCCGGTGGTGGGCTCGTCGAAAATGAAGAGCGTGCCTGACTTTCTCGCCCGGGCGATGTGGGAGGCGAGCTTCAGCCGCTGCGACTCCCCGCCGGAAAGGGTGGTGAGCGGCTGCCCCAGCCGGATGTAGTCCAGCCCGACGGCGCGCAGCGGCTGAAGCCCGTAGCGGATCTCGGGGGATTCCTTGAAAAACTCCGAGGCCTCGGCCACGGTCAAGTTCAATATCTGACGGATGTTGCGGCCGCGATAAACCACCTCCAGGATCTCCTCTCGAAAGCGGCTTCCCTGGCACTCGCTGCAAGAGGTGTAGACGTCCGAGAGAAACTGCATCTCGATCTTCTCAAATCCCTCGCCGCGGCAGGTCTCGCATCTCCCCCCTTCGACGTTAAACGAAAACGTGGAAGGGGTGTACCCTCTCAGACGGGAGAGCTCGGCCGCGGCGAACAGACGCCGAACCGCGTCAAAGACCTTCATGTAGGTCGCCGGATTGGAGCGCGGGGTCGTTCCCACCGGCGACTGATCGACCAGTACGACCTCGGAGATCTTGTCCACACCTTCGATGCCGGCGCACTGGGCCACCGTGGCGCCGGGCGATTCCTTGAGCTTCTTCACATTGCGGTAGATCACCTCGTCCACCAGGCTCGACTTGCCCGATCCGGAGACGCCGGTGACGCAAACGAAAAGGCCGAGCGGGATCTCCACGTCGATCTTCTGGAGATTATTGGCCGCGGCCGCGGAGATTTTCAGACTCCGCCTGGGGATCGGACGGCGCTGGCGCGAAGGAAAGGGGATGGTTTTCCGTTGCGCGAGATAGGCCGCCGTCAGCGACTCCTGGCTCTTCAGCAGCTCTCTATAGGGACCGGCGAAAACCACCTTTCCTCCCTCGGCGCCGGCCTTGGGCCCCAGGTCCACAATGAAGTCACTCTCCTTGATGATCTCCGGATCATGCTCCACCACCACGACGGTGTTGTTATTGGATCGCAGACGATGGAGGATCTCTACCAGGCGGCGGCTGTCGCGCGGGTGGAGCCCGATGGAGGGCTCGTCGAGCACATAGAGGGTATTCACCAGAGAAGAGCCGATCGCGGTCGTGAGATCGACCCGCTCCAGCTCGCCTCCGGACAGGGTCCGGGACTGGCGGTCCAGGGTGAGATATTCCAGGCCGACTCCCGCCAGATAATTAAGCCGGCGCCGGATCTCGTCGAGGATCAGGCTGGCTATCTGATCGCTCCCGCCCGATAGCTTCAGATCCTCGAAGAAGCGCCGCGCCTCCGCCACGCTCATGCCGCTCAACGCGGCGATATTTTTCCCTTCCACCCGGTAGTAGAGGGCTTCGGGCTTGAGCCGCGTCCCCTGGCACCGGGGACACAGCAGATAGGCCCGATAGCGAGAGAGAAATACCCGGACGTGCATCCGGTAGCTCTTCCGCTCCAGCCGGCGGAACCAGCCGCGCACGCCTCTGTACTCCGCGTCGCCTTCGAGAACGAGCCTTCTCTCCTTTTCAGTGAGCTCCCTGAAAGGTTTCTTGGTCGGGATTCTGCGGCGCTCGCAGAACTCCATAAGTCTCTGGAATCTTCGCGGTTTGGTCGTCCAGGGCTTGATCGCCCCCTCGCTCAGGGATTTCGAGGGATCCGGAATCACCAGCTCCCAGTCGATGTCGATCACGCGGCCGAAGCCGCGGCAGGTCTCGCACGCGCCCAGGGGACTGTTGAACGAGAAAAGATTGGGCACCGGGTCATGATAGGAGAGATCACAGTGCGCGCAATGGAGGTGGCTGCTGAAGGGCTCCCGGCGCCAGCCTTCGGCTGAGCTCAGGCCGAAGCCCTGCTCCGGAAAGTGGAGGTTCAGCCTCCCCTTACCGAAGTGAAAGGCCTGCTCCAGAGAATCCGCAATCCTTTTCCTTCCCGCGGCGCGATAGCTGAAACGATCGACCACCACTTCCACGCTTCCGGCGTCCCGCGGAGGCTCCTCGGCATCCTCCAGCTCCCCTATCTCCTGACCGCGCAACAGGCGGTGAAAGCCCGCCCGCAGGAGCCCCTCCCTCACGTCGCCCCAGGAAACCGAGTCCGAAAAAGAAAGGGGAAAGGTCAAGATCAGAGACGTCCCCTCCGGTATGCCGTCGAGTTTTCTGAAGACGGACTGCGCCGTATCCCTCTCCACCACCCTGCCGCACCCTTTGCAGTACAAGGCAGCGATCTTGGAAAAGAGCAGTTTCAGGTGATCATGCAGTTCGGTCATGGTTCCCACTGTGGAGCGGGAGGTCTTGACCGGGCGATTCTGGTCGATGGCG
>JACPDC010000338.1 GCA_016184235.1 Deltaproteobacteria bacterium
GCGGCCGGTCGCCGATCTCCTGCAGCTCGTCGCCCGTGGAGATCACGCCCACGGTGGGTCGACGACAGACGCGCACCCGGCCTTTGCCAACGGAGGCCAGGAGGCCGATATCCGCCGGCGTAAGAACCCGCCCCTTTTCGAGGATGGTCTGGCCTTTCTGGATATCTTCGCCCGCCTCGCGGATGTGGCTGCCTCGCCCGTCCACCTGGTTGACACGCACGTTGTCTCCGACAGCTTCGGTGTGCTCGACGCGCACCACCGTGTCCGCCCCGCGCGGCAGCGGCGCGCCGGTCATGATTTTGATCGCGGTCCGCTCCGAGACGCGGCGCCTGGCGAGGTAGCCGGCCGGCACGCTCTCCAACACCCGCAAGCTCGCCGGGCTGGCCGGCGACGCCTTCGCCACGTCTTGCCAGCGCACCGCGTAGCCGTCCATCGCAGAGTTGGCAAAGGGGGGAACACAGCGGCGCGCGCGCACCTCCTCGCACAACACCCTCCCCGCCGCTTGGGGGATCGGGAGTTCCTCCGCGGGTAGAGCGGATATCTGATTTAAAATCAGCTTTAGCGCCTCGTGGACCGAAATCACGCTCCGATCATCTCTCCAACCCTGATAACAATCAAGCGACGCACGGGGGTATTTGTTCAAGCCGTTCAAAAGGTTCAAGCGGTTCAAGGCCTGCTAACGATTTGAACGAATTGAACTACTTTGAACGATTTGAACGGTTAAAGCTGTTTGAGTCGCTGGCAAAATCGAAACTGTGAGTTATAATGAGCACAGGCGGAAAAAATGTTGTCACGATTGTTGATAGGTTTTGGCCTGATGCTTGCGGCGATACCGCTGGTCATGATCCTGTCCGGAGCGGTATCGCTGGGAAGGGATTATCGCACCGCCAACCGGGACAGCGCGGGCATCGCCCCGGACCCGGAGAAGACGCCCGAGGCGGTCGTTCAGGTTTACGCCGCGCGCGCCCTCAACTGGCGCGGGCTTTTCGGCGTGCACACCTGGATCGCCACCAAGCCGGAAAAGGCGCCGCACTTCACGGTCCATCAGATGATCGGCTGGCGGGTCTTGCGCAGTCTCCCGGGCGTGGTCTCCGAGCCCGGCATCCCGGACCGCAACTGGTTCGGCAACCGTCCGGAGATCATCGCGGAGCTGCGCGGCGAAACGGCCTCCGAGGCGATCCCCAGGATCATCGAGGCGGTCAAGGCCTATCCTTATATAGAGGAGTACCGGCTCTGGCCCGGCCCCAACAGCAATACGTTTACAGCTTTCGTGGGGCGCCACGTGCCGGAGCTGAGACTGGATCTGCCGGTGACCGCCATCGGCAAGGACTACCCGGTCAACGGCGCAATCGTCGAGAGCGCTCCGAGCGGAACGGGATACCAGCTCTCCCTGTACGGCATGGCGGGCATTATGCTCGCCCGACAAGAGGGGCTGGAGCTAAACGTGCTCGGGCTGAGTTTCGGCATCGACTTTGCCAGGCCGGCGCTGAAGCTCCCCTTCATCGGCAGGCTCGGCTCCGGTTGACTCCACAGTCGTCTCCCAATGAAGAAAGCCTTGAGATGGTCGCTGCCCCTCGCGCTTTGCGCCGCTCTGGTCGGTCTGCCCTTCCCCCTGACCGCACAGGAAGGCCGTCACCTTGCCGGCCGGCTCCTCGTGGCGACGCCGGAGCTGGGCGATCCCAACTTTTCCCATACCGTCATCTACATGGTCGAGCATGACGAGAACGGGGCCATGGGTCTGGTGGTCAACCGGCCGCTCGCCAAGGGGCCGATCGCGGATCTTCTCAAGGGTCTCCATGCGGAGAGCGACGAGGCCCAAGGTGAGATCATCATCCACTTCGGCGGCCCGGTCCAGGCCGGCAAGGGCTTCGTGCTGCACAGCGATGATTACATCAGCGACAGCACCATTGTCGGCAGCTCGGGCATCGCGGTCACGGCCCAGGTAGAAATCGTGCAGGCGATAGCGCGGGGCAAAGGGCCAAAGAAAAGCATCTTTCTTCTAGGCTACGCGGGCTGGGCGCCCGGCCAGCTCGAGGCCGAGATCGCGGAGGGAGGCTGGTTCTCGATCCCGCTGGAGGAGAGCCTCATCTTCGAAGGCGATCCGGCGACGAAGTGGGAGCGCGCGCTGGCGCGCAGGAAGATCAAGACCTAGCTTGCAAAGGGAGCCTCGTTAGTCCTACAATCCGGCGCAATTCCACATACCGAGGTGACACCATGAGGAAGATCAACGTCGGCATCGATTTGGGTGCGCTCACCCGGCGCGAATTTCTCGGCAAGGCCGTGACCGGCGCAGCCGCCGCTTCGGCGGCTCTCGTGCTCCCGTGGGAGCGGGCCTTTGCGCAAACCAAAGTTCAGATCGGCACGATGAAGATCGGCGATCTCTCCCCTTTCTTCCTGGCGGTGGAGCGGGGCTTCTTCAAAGACTCCGGTTTGGACATTAACGTGACCGCCATGGTCGGCGGCGCGGCCATCGCCCCCGCCCTGGCATCGGGCTCGCTCAATATCGGCTGGTCGAACGTGGTCTCGATCTTCCAGGGACATCTGGAGGGTTTCGACTACCGCTTCATCGCCAACGGCGCGCTGAACAAGCGCGGAACGAACGATGTCTTCGGCGTGCAGGTGGCGACGGACTCGGCCATCGGCTCGGCCAAGGAGCTCAGCGGCAAGACCATCGCCACGAACACGCTGCGCAACATCATCCATGTCTCCGGCCAGCACTGGATCGACGGCAACGGCGGCGACTCCTCCAAGGTCAAGTGGGTCGAGGTCCCCTTTCCACAGATGGAGCCGGCGCTGGTGAGCAAGCACATCGACGCCTTCATCGCGGTCGAGCCTTTCGTGACGGTTCCGTCCAAGGTGAACAAGAAGACCAAGGTGCTGGGCTACCCGCTCGGCGGCATCGCGCCGAGACTGCTCATCGCCTCTTATTTTTGCAGCAACGCCTGGATTCAGAAGAACGGCGCGACGGTCAAGGCGTTCATCGCCGCCTTAAACCGCGGCATCGACGCCCACAACGCCAATCCCGAGGAGGCGAAAGCGAACGTCGCCAAGCATACCGGGCTGAAACCTGATTTTCTCAAGCTCATGGCGCTGCCCGCCTTCGAGAAGAGGATCCTCGAGTCCGATCTCCAGCCGATGATCGACGTGGCTTTCCGATACAAGCTCATCGGCCGGAAATTCGCCCCCCGGGAGGTCATCTCCAAAGCGGCTCTCTAGAGCGGCGTCCCCGTCCCCGGCTCAAGCCAGGGACGGCTCGGCGCGGGCGTTGTCCGGAACATAAACTTCCACCCACACCGCGAAGGTTCGAGTTTCCGAGGGGCCAAGGCTCCCCACCGCTACCACCTGTCGAACCATTTCCTCGCCCCGCTCGTTGCGAATCTCCACCAGCAGAGAGTACTCGCAGCTCTTTTCGTGCGGCTGGCGGATGGTGCCCTCGATGCGCAGAGGCTGAAAAGAGGGAAGCGGCTTGTGGGCGGTCCTGACCGCCTCGAAGCGCAGGAAGTGGTGGCAGGCGGGACAGACTACGGCGCTTTTAAGAATCCTGGACTTACAATGGGGACATATCCGGGTCTCTCCTGCGGCCGGCTGGGCGGGGACCGTCATACCGCGGGCCTGTTTTCGGCTTTTTTGACCACATTGAACTCGACTTTTTTCATCTCCTGCTCATCCCAGCCGAATTCGACCCTGCCGCGCATGCGCGACCCAGCCACCACCGTCAATGACTTGGCCTTCAAATCGCCGATCAACTGGCCGGATTCCAGGAGCTTTACCTGAGTCGAGGCGCTGATATTGCCATCGACCTGTCCTCCGACCGTAACGGTATCCGCGCTGATCTCCGCGCTGATGTGGGCGCCCGCTTCAACGATGAGATTCCCCTTCACGCGCACATCCCCCTTGAAATTGCCCGCGATGCGCACGTCTCCTTCTCCCTCGATTTTCCCTTCGATGGCCAGCCCTACCCCGATCACCGACTCCTTGCCGTCGGCCGCCGCTTTTCTGGCCGGAGGCGGGGTTGAACCGCTCTCGGCGGGAGCAGGCCCCTCCCTTCCCGCTTCCAGCGGAGCAGCCAGTGAATCGGTTTTTACGTAGTCTTTCCAAGCCGTCATAGAATTCTCCCCTTTCTCTGATATAGAGTTTGAATCCGTTGCTGCAGACGAGAATAAATCCCGCTTTAACGGTGCAAACGGCATACCAAGAAGAGAGCCGATCTTGTCCTTTTGGCTACCGGCCGCAGCCCGCGCGCTCTCGGAGCAACAGGACCACTCGCCTTTTCCTTGTTTTGCTGAGTTTTCCTGCAACCCGGCAGGCGGGCTTAAAGGGAAAATTCGCGGCCTAACCGACAGAGTTTCCGGCAGCGGCAAGCATTACTCTTAGGGGAAATTCCCTACAGATGTCGTAGAGCCGGCGTAGGAGGATTCCTTCACCTAAGGAAAGCTCCAGCAGCCTAGAAAAACCTTGACATCGGCCGGCAACTTAATCTAATAAGAGCCGCGATCCCACCAAAAGGCACGGGCCGGGCTTCCCCGCGCCCAGCGAAAGAAGGAGCGAGCCATGGCGCGAATTTCACTCAAGGTCAACGGTAAACAGAGGGTCGTCGATGCGGACCCTCAGAGCATGCTTCTTTACGCCCTGCGCAACGATCTCAAGCTGAACGGGGCCAAATTCGGCTGCGGTCTCGCCCAGTGCGGCGCCTGCACGGTGATCATGGATGGAAACGCCATCCGCTCGTGCAGCACGCCGCTGGCCGCGGCGCGAAACCGGCAGATCACCACCCTGGAAGCGCTGGGAACGGCGGCCCGCCCTCACCCACTGCAAAGGGCCTTCATCGAGGAGCAGGCGGGGCAGTGCGGCTACTGCCTGAACGGCATGCTCATGAGCGCCAAGGCGCTGCTCGACAAGAATCCCAGGCCGACCGACGGCGATATCAAAAAGGCTTTAGCCGGCAACCTGTGCCGCTGCGGCAGCCATCTCAGGATCGTGCGCGCCGTCAAGCGGGCAACGGGCCAGACGGCTTAAGGAAGGATGGGCTAACATGCGTAACAAATCACTCTCCCGCAGACAGTTCCTTAAAGGCACGGGCGCGCTCGTCGTAGGCTTCAGCTTTTCGCGGCCGCTCTCTCAAGCGCTGGCGCAGTCGGCGTCTCTGCCCGCCGGCGATCTGGATCCGACGTCCCTGGACTCGTGGCTGGCGATCGGCCAGGACGGACGCGTTACGGTTTTCACCAGCAAGGTCGATCTCGGCACCGGCATCGAGACCGCGCTCACCCAGATCGTGGCCGAGGAGCTGGATGTGCCGTTCAATCGGGTAAAGATGGAGGTCGGGGACACGGCGAAATCGATCGAACAGGGCTCCACCGTGGGGAGCAGGACGATCGAGCGCGGCGGACCGCAGTTGAGGCAGGCGGCGGCCGCGGCGCGCCAGGCGCTCTTGAAGCTCGCCTCAGAGCGGCTCAAGGCCCCCGTGGAGAAGCTCGCGGTAACGGATGGCGTCGTCACGGTTGTCGGAGATGCTTCGAAGAAGATCTCCTATGGCAAGCTGATCGGCGGCAAGCGCTTCAACGTCACGATCACAGCCACCGGGACCGGCTGGGATATGAAAGTGGCCCCCGAGGTCAAGGCCAAGAATCCCAAAGACTACAAGATCGTCGGCGCCTCGGTGCCGCGGGTGGATCTGCCGGCGAAGGTCGCGGGGAAATTCACCTACACTCAGGACCTGCGCGTCCCCGGGATGCTCCACGGCCGCGTGGTCCGGCCCCCGGTGGTGACCTCGAAGCCGGCGAGCGTGGACGAGGAGTCGGTGAAGCAGATTCCCGGCATCGTAAAGATCGTGCAGGAGGGAACCCTGGTCGGCGTCGTGGCCAAGACGGAATGGTCGGCGATCCAGGCGGCCAAGGCCCTGAAGGTTACATGGTCCGAGCCCGGAACCAAACTTCCGGCCAATCCCGACGAGCTTTACGCCTACCTGAAAAATACCAAGAGCTTTCGGGACCAAGTCGCGGTCAACAAGGGAAATCCCGCCTCTGCGCTCTCGCAGGCGGCGAAGACTTTCGAAGCCACCTACCGCTACCCCTTCCAGCTGCACGGCATGATCGGCCCCTCTTGCGCGGTCGCCGATGTGCGCGGGGATAAGGCGACTGTCTGGACCGGAACGCAGGGACCCTTCAGGACGCGCGGGGCCATCGCCCGGCTGCTGGGGTTTGCGGAAAAGAATGTCCGGGTCATCTACGTCGAGGGCTCGGGCTGCTACGGCCGCTACAGCACCGACGACGGGGCGGAGGACGCGGCGCTGCTCTCGCGCGCCGT
>JACPDC010000339.1 GCA_016184235.1 Deltaproteobacteria bacterium
GTAGTCGAGGAGAAACTCCAATTGATCGGGGAGGCAGATATCATCCGAATCCTGGATGGCGATCCACCGCCCCCGGGCGTGCCGGACGCCGAGATTTCTAGCGGCCGACGGCCCGCGATTCTCCTGGTGGAAGACGCGCAGCCGATCCCCATAGGACTCGAGCATCTGAAAGGTGCCATCGGTGGAGCCGTCATCGACGACGATCAGCTCGAAATCCCTGAGGCTCTGCTTGAGAACGCTCTCGATGGTCTCAGGGAGGAAACGGGCCCGATTGTAGGTTGCGATCACAACCGAGACAGCCGGCGCGCACGCGGGTGTTGAATCGGAAGCTCGGGTCATTGCTTGAATCTGCGAGAAGTCTGGGGAGGCGTGTCGCCGCCGGTAAGCCGCCCCGAGCTCCGGCGCATAAACAGCGCCACCGCCGAGCGCAAGCCGCCCCACAACTCCCTGCGCACCCGCTTGCGTTGCATCCAGGCGAAGCGCAAAGCGACCGCCGGGATGAAAAGCTTCCGGCGCCACGGGATCAGCGGCGAGGCCGCCAAATAAGGGACGACGGCCGCCACGAGTTTTCCATACCGCAGACGCTCCGTCCAGATGCGTCCGAGCTCCTCGCCCACGTAGCGGTCCGGAATGGCCTGATCATGGCCCATGCGGATGTAGAGAACTTCGTTCACGTACCTGAATCTGGCGGCCAGCGCCAGTTCACAAATAAATAGCCGGTCCCCCAAAACCACCATCGGAATCCTGGGAAAGGCGCGTCTGATAAATGCAGTCCGAAACAACCCGTAAAAGCACAAGTGATACGGTTTGCCGGACGCGAGAGCCATGGCCAGAGCGAAGTGCCTTTCCCCGCCTCCCTGAAACACTTCCGTCAAATGGACGTGATCGACCAGGGTGCCATCCTCTCGAATGCGCTTCGCCGCGCACATCGCCAGCGCCGCTTCGGGATCCGAATCGAGTTCTCCCGCCAAAGCGCTGACAAAAGTCGGCAGCCAGGTGTCATCCGCGGCGGCCCACATGAAATACGCCCCTCGGGCCCGTTCCAGCACCAGGCCGAAATTGGCGAAGACCTCGATCTTGGAGCTCAAGCGGAAGTACGAGACGCGCGGGTCCCTCGCCGCATATTCCCGGCATATTTCCGCCGTGCCGTCGCTCGAGGCGTTGTCCGAAATGATCACCTCGAAATTTCCGTATTCCTGCGCCAGCAGGGAGTCCAGCGCGCCCCGGAGATAGCGCGCGCCGTTGTGCACCGGCACCCCAATGCTTACCAACGCCTGGCTTTCGACCATCTCCTGTCCCGTTGCGCCTTCCTACCGGATACGGCGGAGGAATCCGCCGGGCCAATAGCTGACGCGCCCTTTTATAATCCCTTCGTTAAACGGTATCTCCGGCTCCTCGATCACGAAATCGCCGTTCTCGCGCGCAAACTCTTCAGCCGCCGCCCTGGGGTTGTTCCACCCCCAGTCGGGATTGGTGCGCGGCGCGCCGACGATATTGCCCATGATCCCGTCGCACGCGACGATGTAAGAGCCGACGGAAACCAGCTCCGAGTAGGCGCGGAGCTCGCCCAAGACATGCTCCTTGGTGTGATTGGAGTCCAGGACAACCAGCGCGGTTTCGCCGGAAAGCGTCAGCGATTTCACGGTCCGGACGACCTGCGGGTCCACCGAGCTTCCTTCAACCAGGGTGATGTACTCGAACAGCTCGTGGGCTTCGATGGCCTTGCGGTTATGAGGCCGAATCTCCACATCGATGCCGATCACCCGCCCCCGTCCCATGGCTTTGCACAGGCTCGCGTAGAAAACAAGGGAGCCGCCGTGCGCCACCCCGGTTTCGATGATGACATCGGGCCTGACTCTATAGATGACCTCCTGAATACGGATCATGTCCTCGGGCAGCTGAATGATGGGGCGCCCGAGCCAGGTAAAGCCGTAGACATACTTCGTGTCCCAGCCGCTGCGCAGCCAGAGTTCCGAGATTATCGCGAAGGCCTCCGCCGTGCCCAGCGGATAGCTCACGCTCCGGCCCTCGGTTTCCACCGCGACTTCGCCCTTCTCCAGGTCGATCTTGATCATGGGCCGCCTGCCCTGCGTCGATATTCCGTGATCATATCGCCGAGCCCGTCGAGGATCCGCAACGGAACGAAACCAAACTCATCCCGGATCCGGTCAATACAAATGGTCGGAAAAACCGTCCTCTCGGCCCCGTCAGCTACTTCCACGGCGCACGCCGTCACCCGCTGTATGACCTCCATCAGCGCCCGGTTCGTCGTATTCACACCGCTGGCGATATTGTACAGCCGGTGCCTCCCGGACAGGCTGATTTGCGGCAGCAAGCGCACAACATCGTCAATATGCACGTAGTCCTTCTCGGATGTCATCGCGCTCTGCAGAATCACTTTGCCCTGTGCCACCGCATCGCGAACTATATACGAAAGAAAGCTATCCGCCGAGAAATCTCCCCCGTACACATTGGAAAGCCGCGCAATCCGGACATCGGCTCTTCCCGAGGACAGGCACAAGGATTCCCCCATGAGCTTCGAAATATTGTACAGGGCGTCCGGCTTCGACGGATGGAGGTAGAGCGGATCCTCTTCCCCGGCGCTCTCTCCTCCCTCGTAGACCCGCGTGGTCGAAAGATAGAGCAACGACGTAAAATCGCCCTTTTCCAGGATTTCCAGCAAGCGGACTACATGCGCCCGCGCCGTGTCCCACGGCCGTCCCCGAAAATCTGCGGTCAGCCCTATGCAATAGATGGCATGGCCCAGAGGGCGGTTCAAAACGTTTTCGTCGCGCCGCGGGCTCCAGCAAGAGAATCTCTGCGACTGCAATTGCCGAACCAGGCTGGAGCCGATAAAACCGGAGCCGCCCAAGACCGTGAAAGCGGCCATCACAGACCATCCAGGGGGTGATGCAGGGCCGGATCCTTGTGAAGCAGCAGCTTGGGACTGACGTGCTCCACGACCCGTAGCCCCAGACGCTGTATCAAACCCGGCTCCTTGGTGGCAAGCAGGTTGAAGCCGTGCGGCGGCCCTTCCAGGTAGACGCGATCAACCGGGATAACTTCGATCGGCTTCCCCTCCATGGCATAATTAGAGTGAAAGTCTCGGATTGCAAAAACCGTGTAACCCTTTGATTTAACGAACTTCACAACCGAAGTATTCTCCAAGCCTACCGACCAGTCCACGTAGCTGCGGTGCACTTCAAAGACCAGGTGCGGCGCATCCGGGAACGGACACGCGAGGACCTTGCTCGCGCCCACGAGCGCCTTCTCTTCGCCGCCCTCGGTGTCCAGCATAATGACACCGATCGCCGCGAGTCCCTGGCTCTCGACATACTCATCAATGGTGACGGATGAAGCAGCTGCTCCCGCCCCGCCCGGAGTGACTCCGCCAGGAACAGAAGAGGCCAACGCCGGCGGCCCCTCTACGGTCAAGGAAACACCGCTTCGGTCCCACAAGGCGAGCCGGCAGGCCCGAACATTCGTGATACCATTGATTTTCAAGTGATGGAGCAGCCGCTCGAACGGCGGTCCCATGGGCTCGAAGGCGTGCACCACCCCGCCGCGGCCCCGCTCCGCCATCGCGCGCGCGATCGGCAGGGCCTGGTCGCCGATGTAGGCGCCGCCGACGATCACGTGCTGCGCTTCGGCGCCCAGGGTTACGAGGAGCCTCGTGGTCTGGGGCTCCCATACGTGATCCGGGTGCGCGCTCCCGCTCAACAGCAGCGCTTCCTCGATGCGGCTGTCCAGACCGACGTCGAAGATCAAGCCGTTTTTCAGGATTACCCGGTGCGTTCCGGCCCCGCGCATGAGCGAGTGTATTATCGGAAGGCGCACCTCGAGGCGAAAGGTGTTAGCATCATCCGCCCGGGCCTCGGCCTGGCGCAGTCCTGCGAAAATCTCCTCGCGCAGCCGCTGGTCCCGCCCGGCCCGAGCCAAAACGGACTTGAGTTCTTCATTTCCCGGCTCGGTCGCCCCCTCTGCCACCGCCGTCTCGGCGGCCTGACACTGGCCCTCCGTAAGGTCCGCGTAAGCCGCATCCTTCTCCGAAATAGCGCTGACGGGAAGGGGCCACCGGATCCGGAAGAGCGGGTCGTTCCAGCGCACCCCGCCGGCGCACTCCGGATAGAACAATTCGGACATCATGTAGAAGACCTCGGATTCGTCGACCAGAGTCTGAAAGCCGTGCGCGAATCCCTTGGGGATATACAGTATGCGGCGGTTTTCCTCGCTCAGCTCCACGGCTGCCCAACGCTTAAAGGTAGGCGAGCCCGGACGCAGGTCGATGATCACGTCGTAAATAGCCCCTTTCCTGCAGGATACCAGCTTGGCTTCCGCATGGGGGGCCAGCTGATAGTGCATTCCCCGCACCGTCCCCTTCGTCTGGTTGAAGGAGACATCGCATTGCGCCACCTGAAAATCGATGCCGCGGGATTGAAGCTCCTCTCGGCAAAACGTCCTGGCAAAAAAGCCGCGGCCGTCCGCAAGCCTCTCGGGCTCGACGACCAGCGCGCCGCTCAATTCGGTCTCAACGAAGATCATCGCACCCGCACTGCGATTCCCGTCATACGATCCTGATCTGCGGAATCGGTAAGATGAATTTTCCCCCGCGCCGGCGGTACTCCGCCTGCTGCTCCAATATTTCCTGGGCAAAATTCCAGGTCAGCAAAAGCACATAGTCCGGCATAGTCTCCGCCAGACGGGCCGGCGCCAGTATAGGCAAATGGCAGCCGGGCAAGTAACGACCCTGTTTATAAGGGCTCACGTCGACGACGAAGTCGAGCACTCTCTTGTCGATGCCGAATATATTGAGCAAGATGCTCGCCTTGGCTCCGGCCCCATATCCGGCAATGCGCCGACCCTCCGACTTCAACCCGAACAGCAGATTGCACAGCGCGGCCTCGAGGCCCCGTACCTTGGCCGCAAAGCCGCGATAGAAGTCGAATCCGCGCACGCCCCAGCCGGCTTCCTCAGCAAGCAAGCTCCGGACCGCCTCGCTCTGACTTCCCGCCGCGTCCTGGTGGCCGACAAACAATCTGAGAGAGCCGCCGTGGATCTCCAGGTGCTCGACGTCCCGAAGGAGCAAGTCATGCGATCTGAAGAGCGCGTCCAGCGCCGTGAGCGAGAAATAACACAGGTGCTCGTGATAGATGGTATCAAACTCGCAGCGGTCGACCAAATCCTTCACGTACGGCACCTCGAAGACTGCCACCCCGTCTTGCTTCAGCAGGATGCGGATCCCCTCCACAAATCCGCCCAAGTCGGCGACATGCGCCAGAACATTGTTGGCGATGATCACGTCCGCCTGTCTTCCCTCGTCACGGAGTTTGCCCGCGAGCTCGCGACCGAAAAACTCCGTCAGTGTAGGCACGCCCTTCTGTTCCGCCACGCTGGCGATGTTCAGGGCGGGCTCGATTCCCAGGACTGGGATGCCGGCGCGGACGAAGTACTGCAGGAGATAGCCGTCATTGCTCGCGATCTCGACGGCCAGACTACCCGCGCCGAGGTGCCGGCTGCGGATCAGTCGCTCCGCCAGTTCCTGAGAGTGGCGCAGCATCGTGGCCGAGAACGAGGAGAAATAGAGATAGTGTCGGAACAGCAGCTCCGGGGCGACGGTGGCGGTAATCTGCACCAGGGAACAGACGGGGCAAAAAACCACCTCCAGCGGATAGCGCGCCTCAGGCTCCTCGAGCTGCTCCGCGCCAAGGAGCGAATTCGCCAGAGGGATCTCCCCCAACGAGATGATCTCTTGCAAGCCGGAGCTGCCGCAGGAGCGGCAGGAGATCAGCGCTGCGCCCACGCGTGGGTTCCCGTCCGGCATCACGGCACCGCGAAACTCTCTGCGGGTGGATTCATGCTCTCTATTGCAGCCAAACGGCGATACGCAGGATCAGCGCCTTGACGGCGTTCGCGACCGCCCCCGGCAGGTCGAAGGCTCTCAGGCATTGCCATGTCAGGCGGCAGGTTCTTCGGTGGATACGAACAATCTGCCGGCTCCACTGCTCGAGGGTCTGCGGTATCGGGCATTTGGCGCAGATCATAGAGGCGTCCTTGCCCGAGAAGGCCATGCCGTCCACCTCCAGGTCGCGCAGGTTGGTCGCGGCCCACCTCCCGGCGTCCGCCGCTGTGCCGAAGAGCTCCCGGGCGGCGGAATATTTTTGCCCATTCCATGCCCGCCTGAACTGCTCCCCTACATCGCCCGGGCCGTTCGTGGCATCGACCCTTCCGAAATCGGAGCTCTCGCTTACCACTCCACAGCAGGGAGAAATGGTGCCGCCGGGATT